>JBBSTS010000001.1:0-18766 GCA_038235675.1 Myxococcota bacterium
ACCGTGCCCAGGGCGCGGTGGATGCTCTGCGCCACCTCGGCGGGGCTGCCGGCCTGGGCATCGACGCTCAGGTGGGCCTGGATGTAGTAAAACTGCCGTTCTTGGTAGAGGCGCGTTGCCGTCGCCAAAGGGTCGGGGCCCCACAACAGCGGCCGCTGCTGCAGCGCCTCGCCCTGGCCGAGGCGCTGCATGGCGACGTCGAGGGGCACCCGCAGATGGACGCAGCGGGCCGCCTGCTTGAGCTGCGCCAGGGCGCTGGGATCGGCGACGGTGCCGCCGCCGGTGGCGATGACGCAGGCCTCGTCAGGCTCGAGCAGGGCGCGCAGCGCGGCGCGCTCGTAGGTGCGAAAAGTGGTGGCACCGCGGCGGGCGAACAGCTCCGCCACCGAGCTGCCACAGCGCTCCTCGATGACCGCGTCGAGGTCGTAAAACGGCAGCCCCAAAGCCTGGGCCAGCAAACTGCCGACGGTGGTCTTGCCGGCACCCATGAAACCTACCAGGGCGATCTTTTCGCTGGCCATGCGGGTGGTCCCTTCGTACGGCGTCATTCTTGCGTATGTAACATGGACTCCTCGCGATTAATAATGCGGGGGGTGATAAAGACCAGCAGCTCTGCGCGCGTGTCGCTGTGGGCGTGGCGGCGAAAGAGGTTGCCGATCAACGGGATACGCGACAAAAACGGCACCGAATTGTAGGTGTCGCCGGTGTTGCGGGTGTAGATGCCACCGATCACCGAGGTGTCGCCGTCGCGCACGAGGACCTCGGTCTCGGCGTAGCGCTTCTGGATGGTGGGGTCGCCGGCGGCGCCGCGGTTGGTGAAGTCGGCCTCGCTCTTCTGGGTCTTGATGCGCAGCAGGACGGTGCCGTCGTTGGTGACGTGCGGGGTGACCTCGAGCTCGAGCACCGCGGGGATGAAGCGGGTGTTGACCCCCGCCGCTGAAGTGACGCTGACCGGGATCTCGACCCCCTGGGAGACCCGGGCGGTCTTGTTGTCCAACGTCGCCACCTCCGGCGAGCTGATCACCTTGCCGTTGCCGTTGCTCTCCATGGCCGAGAGGCGCAGGTTGAGGATCTGTGAGCCGTTCGCCGAGCCCAAGATGAAGCCCAGCCCCGCCCCTTGGCCGCTGAGGGTGGCCGGCAGGTTGACGGCGTAGTGCGCCGGGGTGGCGATGCCGGCAACCTGGTTGGCGGCGGCGTCGGCGGCGCCGTTGAGCACCACGTCACCGGGAAACATCAGGCCGGTGGGATTGTGGGTGCGGCTGGTCTCCTGGCTGCTGCCGCCCCACTGGATCCCCAAATCCTGCATGCTCGAGGAGTTGGCCTCGACGATGCGCGCCTGGATCATCACCAGCGGCGTCTGCTTGTCGAGCCGGCGGGTGAGGCCCACCAGCCGCTCGACGTTGGCCGGCAGGTCCTGCAGGATCAGGGTGTTGGTGCGGGAGTTGACCTGGATGCTGCCGCGGCCGGTGAGCATCGGCTTGATCTGGTCGATGATCTCCGTGGCGTTGGCGTAGTTGACCGTCTCCATGCGGATGACCGTCTCCTCCAGCTCGAGCGCCGCCCGCCGCCGCGCCATGTCCATGTCACGTTCTTTTTGGATGGCCTCGGCGGTGGCGACGCGAATGATGTTGTTCTGCCGCACGCGGTCGAAGCCCTTGGTGCGCAGTAGGGTATCGAGGGCCTGGCTCGCCGGCACCTGGCGCAGCCGCAGGGTGACGCGGCCTTTGACCTCGTCGCTGGCGATGATGTTCTCGCCGGTCTCCTCGGAGATGAGCCGCAGCACGTTCATGATGTCGGCGTCACGCACGTCCAAGGAGATCTTGCGCTCCAAATCGCCCACGGCGGCGCTGCGCGCCAAAGGCGCCAGGGTGCTGACGAAGGCGGCGGTCTGCGGCGCGGCCACCTTGATCTGCAGCGGCACCTCGGCGGTCGGCTGGCGTATCGCTGCCAGTGGCGCCGAGGGACGGGGCGCCGAGGTGGCAGGGGCCTTGGCGGTAAAGGCGACGGTGAGGCCGCGTGCATGGACGCTCAGCTGCGGCGCGGTGACCGGGCGGCGCAGGTCGAAGACGGCGCGTGTGCCGTTGGCCGTGCGCCCCAGGCGGACCTGGGCAACCAGGGGCTGCTGCATGCGCACCAGGGGCTGCAGATCCGGTAGGCTGACGCCGGGCAGGTCGACGACGAAGCGGCGTGGATCGGCAAGGCAGAAGGTCTGCGGCGCGGGGGGGGCAGCGGCGAGGCGCTGCAGGTTGAGGCCATAGCGCTCTTGCTGCAGAGGACCCGCCGGCAGGCGGATGACGCCCACCAGACGTGCGGCGCGCTCGGCAGGCCGCGGGGCCGGCGCGACTTTTTGGGCGGCCACCGGCTGGGGCGTGGTGGCAGCTTGGGCCGCAGGGTCGGCGGTCGGCGGCGGTGGCGCGGCAGCGATGGACGCCGCCGGCGGCACGACGGCCGCCTTTGTGGGCGTGCTCGGGCCCCTGTCGTCCTGCAGGCGGCGCAGCGCCACGGCGACAGCCAGGCGGTCGCGGGGGAGAGGCGCTTCGCTGCGCGCCCGCACGACGATCGTCTTTCCCTCGCTGCCGACGCTGGCCAAAACGCCGTCGTGCAGGGTGACGATGAGACGAGCGATGGGCGACTCGCCGCGGGCGACCTGGAGGGCGTCCAAGCTGGCGAAGAGGGCGTCGTGGGGGTCTAGGCCAGGAACGGTCAAATCGTCGGTCCACGTGTCGGCGACGTCGATGACCACCCGCTCTGGCGAGCTCATGTGGATCACCGTGTAGACCGGCTTCTGCGACGTGGTCAGGCGGATGCTGCGCGGGCTGGCGGCGGCCGAGCCGCCCAGGGCCGCGGCGGCCGACGGGTTGCCTGGCGGGCTGCGACGCGCCGCGGGCGGCGGCTGCACGCTCAGGTTGACCAGGCGCGCCGGCTCCGTGGCTGCCTGCGCCAGCTCCCCTAGGGTGCTGCTGAGCACCAACAGATTTGCGACCCAGCGCCAAGATGAAGCCATGTTCACACCTCTTCGTCGTTTCGATCTATTCATCGGAGGCCTGCTCCACAGCGACGTGGGGCAGATGCTTGACGACGTGGACCCGCACCGACTTGCCGGTGGCGTCGACGGCGTCCTCGACCACCACCAGCTGCTTCGCATCGATGCGGGCGACGCGGCCGCCATTTTTGCCCAGGCGGCTGCCTAGACGGACCACGTGGCCGCTACCGCTGGGGTCCTCGACCATCGCTTTGGGGTGCGTGGTGTCGGTCACCACGCCCATGAAATGATACTGCTCCAGCTCGTATTTCTCGGTCACCTCGCGCGGACGGCTGCGCTGAACGTCAATCTCGCGGCGCTCGATGTCGAAGAGGTAGGAGCGAAAGGGGTCGCGCTTGCCCACCGGCGAGTAGGAAAAAGCAGCCTTCGGGGCGTTGGACTGCGCCGTGGTCGCTGGGGCGGCGGCTTTTTTGGCGGTTGGCGCGGGCGCCGCGGGCGCCGGCGGCTCGAGGCTGCAGCAGGGCAGCAGCGCCGCCAAAGCCAGCTTGGCAACGATGCAAGGGCGGCGGATTTGGTTCATTTTTTCGCCGCCTTTTGCGTCGCGGCAGTTTTCGCCGCGATCGCTGCGACCGCCTCGTCGCTCAAAAAGCGGAAGGCCTGGACGTCGAAGGTGCCCTGCACGAGCGCACGATCACTTTGGCTCGCGGGCTCCTTCATCACCAGGTTGGAGACGTTGACGATGCGCTCGATGCCGCCAATGCGGTCGATGAACATGGCAATTTCGTGGTAGGTTCCGCTGACCGACAGGCGAAAGGGAATGGCGGCGTAAAATTCGTGCATCACCTCGTTTCCCGGCTCGAAGCGTTTGATGCGCATGCCGACGTCGTGGGCGTGGGTGCCCAGCTGGGCCAAGAACTGCGGCACGTCTGCCGCATCCGGCAGCAGCTTGCGCGCCGCGGCCAGCTCGTCACCCAAACGGCCCAGCTCGCGCTCGAAGGTGGGCAGGTCTGCGGCCACCCGCTGCTTCTCACGGCGGCTCGCCTCCTGCTGCTCCACCTGGATTTTGAGGCCGCCGAGGTTGGCGTCCTGGCCTACCCAATACAAAAAGTAAAAAGCAGCGAGCGACAAGGTGGCGACGACGGCCGCAATCAGGGCGCGCTGGCGCGGCGGCACCGCCAGGTAGGAATTGACGAAGGTGTTCAGTTGCATGGCCTGTTAGGAGGCTCCGTAGTGGGGGCGGCAGAGGACGGTCCACTGAAAGTAGTTGAAGCTGCCCTCGTTGGCGGCGTTGATGAGGCTCAACGAGACCTCTTGGAAGAAGCTCGACTGCTTCTCCAGGGCCATGACGAAGCTGGAAATGTTGCTTTGCTCCATGGCGCCGCCCTTGAGCGTCAGGCTGCCCTCCTGGTCCTCGAAGCCGGTGAGCCAAACTTTGGGCTGCGCCGTCAGGATGTCGGCCAGATCGCTGAGCAGGTGGGCCGGTCCCTGCTTCTGCTGCTTGAGCACCTCGATGGCCGCGAGCTTGCGTGCCAGGCCCGCGGCCTTGGCTTTGCTGGCCTCGACCTGCTCGACGCGCTTGCTGGTCTCCGCCAGCACCCGCATCACCTCGCTCAGCTGCGCCTGGTGCAAATCGATCTGGTGGTCGGCGTAGAGCTTGGCACCCACGAACAGGCAGAGCAGCACGGCCATCCCCGCCGCCAGGGCGCGGACCTCCCGCAGGCCGCGCTCGATGCGGGCGGCGGCGCGGTAGGGGAGAAGGTTAAGGCGCGGCATGGTCGCCATCACCGGGGTAGCGCAGCGCCAGGCCGGCGCAGAGGGCCGCGCCGAGGCCCGCCATGGCGAAAGTCGGCTCCCACTGCGGCGGGATGCTGAGGCAGCGGCGCAGGTCGATGGGATACAGCGGCAGCGCGACCGCTTCGCGCAGGCCCTTGAGGATGCGTGGGTCGTTGGCGCCGCCGCCGCAGTAGAAGAGGCTTGCGGGGCCGACGTCGTTGTGGGCCGAGGCGTAAAAATCGAGGGTGCGCAGCAGCTCGCCGACGAACAGGTCGATGGTGCCCTGCAGCTTGGTCTGCAGCTCCGGCGGCAGCGGGCGCTGCTCGACCTTGATGGCCTCGGCCTCGTCGAAGGCGATGCCATAGAAGGCGGCGATGTCCGTGGTCAGCCGCGCCGCGCCCCATTCCAAGTCGCGCACGAAGGTGGACTGGCCGTCCTGCATCACGTTGAGGTTGGTTTTGACCGCCCCGAGGTTGCACAGCACAATCGGCGCGGCGCCCGCCTTGCCGTGTGCCTTCTCGTAGAGGGTCTGCAGCGCGTAGGCATCGATGTCGCAGACCGTGGCCCGCATGCCGGCCTCTGCGACGACGTCGATGAACTCGTCGACGAACACTTTCTTGGCCGCAACCAGCAGCACCTCCATCTGCCCCTGGTGCTCGTGGCTGGGGCGCGTCGGCGCCAGGTCGAGGTAAACATCGGCGACGGCGAAGGGGATGGACTGGGCCACCTCTTTGCTGGCCCCCTGCTCGAGCTCGTCTGGTCGCATGGTCGGCAGGGTCAGCGTCTTGATGATCGTGGAGCGCCCAGAGATCGACAGGGCCGCCTGTTTGCCGCGCAGCTTGCTCCCCTGCATGGCGGCCCGCAGCGCCTCCAGCACCCGCGCGCTGCTCATCATCGCCCCCTCGACCAGGGTGTCGGGCGGCAGGGGGGCCGCGGCGAAGTGCTCGAGGCGGTAGCCCCCCTTGATGGATTGGAGCTGGCAGATTTTAACGGCGCTGGCGCCGATGTCGATGCCGACGCACAGCTTTTGGGATGCCATCCTGGTCTCCCTACATAGGCATGCAACAGGCTCCAGTAGCGGTGCATGTAGGCCTTTATCTCCTTGAGGTAACCGCCGCGCTCGCGCGAGGACAAATAATCGGCAAGGGCGCCATCGCGCGCTACCCTCAGCTGCATGACGCCATCCCATCAAAAAGGCCGCTCGCGCCGCTACCTGCCGGCCAAGAAGCACTACCTCCTGGCCAGCGACTTCGACAAAACTTTGAGCTTCAACGACTCGGGCTTCGTGTTAAGCGAGCTGTTGGGCGTCGAGGACTTCGAGGCGAAGGTTCACACCCTCTCGGAGCGCAACCTGGTGCAGCAGGGCGGCGAGCTGGCCTACCTGCTGCTGCACGACCCGCACTTTGCCGGCGTCCGCAAGGAGCACTTGGTCCAGACCGGCAAGCGCATCCACCTCAAGCAGAACATCCAGCGCCTCAGCAAAATTTTGGAGGAGGGGATCGACGAGTACCGCTTCTCCTTCTACGTCATTTCGGCGGCGCCGCAGGAAGTGATCCAGTCGGCGCTGGCGGGGATCGTGCCAAAAGAGAACATCATCGGCACCCAGTTCGAGTACGACGCCGACGGCAAGATCAGCTCGCTGGTCCACCTGCCCGCCGGCTACGGCAAGGTGGCGGTGCTCAGCCAGCTACAAAATCGCCTCCAGGTCAGCGACCAGCGGATCATCTACTCGGGCGACGGCAGCTCCGACATCCACGTCATGCTGCACGTCAACCAGCGCAAAGGCTTCACCATCGCCGTCTCGCAGGCCGAGTACCTCACCCAGATCGCCAAGCGCACGGTGCTCAGCGATGACGCGGTCAGCGTCCTGGTGCCCTTTTTGGAGGACATCTGTGCCTGGGACGCCGGCAAGATCCGTGCCTTTTTCGAGTCCCAAGACCTGCTCATCCAGGAGTGGGCGAAGATGCGCACCGACTGGCTGACGGTGCGCCCCAACCCGGCGCTTCTGCCGCACGAGTCGACGCCCACCTACTAGTACCCCGTCCTAGCGCCCCGTCTCAGGCGCTCGCGGATGCTCTTTACGCGTCGCGCTCTCGGCCTTATGCTGGCAGGATGACCCAACTCACCACCGAGAGTGGCGCATCCGTCGCCGACAACCAACATAGTCAAACCGCCGGGCCCGCAGGCCCCACCCTGTTGCAGGACGTCCACCTGCTGGAGAAGCTCGCTCGCCTCAACCGCGAGCGCATTCCCGAGCGCGTCGTGCACGCCATCGGCACCGGCTGTTATGGCCACTTCGAGGTAACCTCGCAAAGTGCCCGCGCGCTGACCTGCATGAAGATGTTCGACGCCGTCGGCAAGCGCACCGAGGTGTTCGTGCGCTTCTCGACGGTGACCGGCTCCAAGGGCGGCCCCGACTCCGTGCGCGACCCGCGCGGCTTCTCTCTCAAATTCTACACCGAGGATGGCAACTGGGACCTGGTGGGCAACAACACCCCCGTCTTCTTTTTACGCGACGGGATTAAATTTCCTGACTTTATTCATTCGCAAAAATACGACCCGTTTACCAACCGGCGCGAGCCCAACAACATTTTCGACTTCTTTTCGCACACCCCCGAGGCCACCCATCAGTTTACCTGGCTTTTTGGCGCGCGTGGCCTGCCAGCCTCCTACCGCAAGATGGACGGCTTCGGCAGCCACACTTTTCAGTGGGTCAACGCCGAGGGGCAGGTGGTCTGGGTCAAATTTCATTTCAAGACCGACCAGGGGATCGCCTGCCGCAGCCAGAGCGATGCCGAGGCCATCGGCGGCCACGATGCCGAGGCCCTGCAACACGAGTTTTATCAGAGCATCGCCGCGAAAAAATTTCCCAGCTGGACGCTGAAGGTGCAGACCATGACCCCGGCGCAGCAAAAAGCTGCGCGCTTCGACCCGTTCGACGTCACCAAGGTCTGGTCGCAAAAAGAATTTCCGCTGCAGACGGTGGGCAAATTAACCCTCGATCGGCTGCCCGACAATTACTTCGAGCACACCGAGCAGGCAGCCTTCAGCCCCGGCAACTTCGTCCCCGGGATAGGTCCGTCCCCGGACCGGCTGCTGCAGGCGCGCCTGTTTGCCTACGCCGACGCCCAGCGCCATCGGCTCGGGGTCAACCATACTCGGCTGGAGGTCAACCGCCCCCGCGGCGTCCCCGGTGGGGCGCAGAACTACGGCCGCGACGGACTCATGGCTGGCCCCGGCAACGGCGGCCGCGCGGTCAACTACCATCCCAACAGTGCCGGAGGCCCCGAGCAGAGCGGCCATGCCACGGCGCTGGGCTACGCTGCCGACGGCCAGGTGGGCAACCATCCGCCGCCCACCTACCCCGAGATGGACGACTTCGAGCAGGCCGGCAAACTCTTTCGCCTGATGGGCCCTGACGAGCAAAAATCGCTGATCTCAGGGCTGTGCGAGGGCCTTGAAGCCGTAACCCGTCCTGGGGTCGTCGAGCGCGTGGTCGGCTTTTTGCGCCGCGCCGACGCAGCCTACGGCGACGGCGTCGCGGCGCAGCTGGCGGCGGCAGCGGCTAAAAAATAGTCATACGATCGCCGAGAGGGGGTCTTGGCGCAAAGCGACGCGCTCTGCTGCGTGTGGGCGCAGGCCCGCGCAGCAGGCGGCGCGTAGGCAGTAGGCCATGCCTGCCGTGATGCTGCCCCCTAAAAGGCCGAGGCCCACGGCGATGGGCAGGCGCACGATGGCCTCGGCCTCCGTCTTGTTCAGGCTCGGGTGGGCGCCTTTCAGGGCCCTCTGTGGGCCGCCGCTGGCGGCTGCCAGCTCCACCAAGATCAGGCTGGCGAAAAAAGCGACGGTGGCGAGGGCGGGGGGGATCCCCTGCCATAGCAGCACGGCCGTGCGACTGCTGGCTGGCGGCGACGGCTGCGGCACGAACTTGGCGGCGCGGGCGATTTTGTTTGCGGCCAAAAGCTCGTTGCTGGGGCGAGGCAGGCCGGGGGCGCCGACATAATCGAGGGCCAAACCTGGGTTGGTTGCGACGTTTTTGGCGCTAGAATAGGCGTCGCTGAAATGTTTACGGGTGGGACGGTTGTTGTTCCAGGCGCAGACGTAGGCGTTGATGCCGTCCTGTGTCCCATAGGTTTTGGGCGGCATGACCTTGAGCTTGGTAGCGTCGCGCACGACCATGATGGCCTTGTCGTCCTGCAGCCGACCTTCTTCGATGTAGCCGTTGTATTGCCAGCCGGCAAAAAGGTGGTCGTCGCCGAAATCCAAGCTGGCGCCGCCGCCGTGGGCGAGGCCATCGACGTAGGCGCTGACGAGCTTGTCACGTCCATCGGTCCCGGTGCGGACCCAGCGTGGGATGAGGATCAAAGGCGGAGGAAGTTTGTTGGCAAAATCGACCATGATATTTTCTTACCTATGCAAATTATTTACAGCGCCAATTTAGCACGCCGAGAAGCTTTTGACCAGCGCAATAACGCACTGCGCTCGGGGCCCTGTGTTTTGCTCGGCAAAGCCTGTTTAATCGCTTTTGTCGCCAAAGCCGTCGCGCCGCACGGCGGGCGGCTGGGTGAGGCTGCCTAAGACGCTGGGGCGTTGGGCGCCGGTGACCTGCGGCAGGGAGCTTGGAAGGCCGTCTAGCGTGCGGGCGGCGATGAGGGCCATCGCCGCCGGCTCGTGGTTGTTGGGCGCGAAGACGCCGTCGGCATGGACCTCGATGCGGGCGCTGGGCAAGAGGCGCTGCGCTGCCCGCTGCAGCTGCGGGTTGCGTGCGCCGCCGCCGGTGAGCAGCAGATGGGCGCCGGCCTCGGCCAGGCACGGGTCGCGCTGCAACGATTGGCGCAAGATGGCCAGCGGCGCCACGAGCAGCGACATGGCGACGTCGGCCACCGTCGCGTGGGGGGGGCCGTGGCGCTGCCAGAGCTGCTGCGCCAGGGCGCCGGAGAACTCCTCGCGGCCACAGCTTTTCGGCGGCGGGCGCTGGACGAAGGGGTGCGCCAAGAGCGCGTCGACCAGGGCGGGGATGGCGTGGCCGCCGCGGCTGAGGGTGCCGTCCATATCGCAAACCAGCTTGCCGTCGGAGGCGTGGCGCGCGAAGGCGTCGCTCAGGCACATGCCGGGGCCGACGTCGTAGCCGACGACCTCGGCGAGCCTGCCCCCCACCCGCGTCAGGTTGCACATGCCGCCAAAGTTGACCACCGTCCCTAAGCCCGCGTCGGCGCCCCAAAAAAACCAGTGCGGCAGCGGCGCGATGGGGGCGCCCAGGCCGCCAGCAACCACGTCGGCGGCGCGCATGTCGCTCACCACCGGCAGGCCGGTGCGCTGGGCGACGACGGCGGCGGAGCCTATCTGCAGGGTGCAGCGCACCGAGGCGTCGGGGCCGGTTTGGTGCCAGAGCGTCTGCCCGTGGACGCCGCAGACGCGGGCGCCCTCATGCCCCGGTAGCGCCTTGATGGCCGCGGCATACTAGGTGGGCAGCAGGTAGTGCAGCTCCGCCAGGCGCCGGGTGCTCAGCGCCTCGGGACAGCACAGCTCCGCCTGCAGGGCGGCGTCGAAGGCGACGCTGCTGTGCGCCAAAACCTGCGGCCGATGCGGCTGGGTGCTCGACGCCAGCTCCAGCATCAGCGCGTCGACGCCGTCTCCCGAGGTGCCGCTCATCACGCCGATGGCGCAGCCAAAGATAGAGGGAGGGGGCATGGGCTCGAGTAAGCGGCTGTGCCGCACCCAGTCAAGGCGAGGACTTGCGGGAAGGCAGGGGGTGCTGTAGAAACGGGCATCCGCAAGCCGTTGGGATGATAGTATGTTGTTTCGCTCATTTTCTTTGCTGTTCTTATTTCTCCTGGCGTACTGCAAAGATGACGCGCCCGTCACAAACGGCGGCGCGCCGCTGGCAGCGACCGACAAGCCATCTTTCGGCGATGCCAACGCCCTGCGCTTGGTGCCGCGGATCAGCCAAACGGCCACCCGGGTTGGCGAGGCGCTGGTGGTGCGCTGCGAGGTTTGGCAGGGGCGCAACCGGCGGGCGGACCTGGCGGTGCGCGGCGAGATCTCGCCGCGCCAGGCGGTCATCGACTATCGTGACAACGTCACCACCTTCTCCCTCACCCGCGCGGGCAGCCTGAAGCTGAGCTGCCGGCTCGCCGATGCCGAGGCCGACCGCGACCCTCTCGTGGTGCGCGAGAGCCAGACGCTGGTGGTACAAAAAGGCCCCGCCGCCGCGCTGCAGGTGGAACTGCCACGTACCGAAATGGCCGCGGGCGAAGAATTGCCACCGTTTTGTCTGCAGGTCGACGCCTTCGGCAACCCCAGCGAGGGACCGCGCGACAGCGTCGGGCCGCTGCAGCCGCATATCGTTCACGCCGATGCCAACGACAGGCGGCCAGTGGCGCCGGGCCACCCCGCCGGCGAGCCTCTGCGCCTCGTCGAGGCGGGCGACTATCTGCTCAGCTGTACCGCCGACGGGCTGCGTGCGTCGCCGCCGCGGCGGCTGCGGGTGGTGCCCGCCGCTGCCACCGCCCTGAGCCTGGCGGTGACCGACGAGCAGCCGCAGGCTGGGCGGCCCTTTGCCGCCCGCTGCCAGGCCACCGACGCCTACGGCAATTCTTTGGGCGCGCATCGCATGGCCCTGCAGGTGGAGCCGCACCTGCCGCGGCCGGGCCGCGAGCGCATCGAGCAGGTGGGCGAAGAGGGCCTTATCCTTTTCACCAAGGGCACCTACACCCTGCGCTGTGACAGCGTCGAAGCGGCCGAGCAGGGCCGCCGGCTGCGCAGCGCCGAGCGCCTCGTGCAGGTGCGCGGCGGCGAGCCGGCGCGGATGGACGTCAAAGAAAGCGGCTGGGGGCTGACCGACCAAAACGTCTGCCTGAGCGAGGAGCAGTTCTACGGCGTCGCCTCACGCGTCTACGATGCCTACGACAACCTGCTCAGCGTCGGCGAGGAGTATGCCCTGGACATCACCGCCACCGGCGCCGGCGCCGCAGAGCGCTCGCCGGTGAGCCTGCATCCGGCGGGGGTGGCCTTCCATGCGCCCGGCACCTACCAGCTGTCCGCGCAGGTGCGGCCGCCCTATGCGGCGGGCAGCACTCTAGGGGCCCAGGCGCTGACCTACGAGGTCGACGTCAATTCCTCCCTCCCCACCATCCACATCGATTCGCCGGCGCGGGCGGCGCAGGTGATTGGCGAGGCCACGGGGTCCGGCGCCTCGGTGCGCCTGCGCGGCCACATCGAGGATGCCGTCGGCCTCGCCTCGGTCACCGTGATGGGCAAACGCATCGATTTCGACTCCGCCGCGCGACCGCAACGCTACGCGCTCGACGTCGAGGTGCCCAACCTTCACTGGGGCGTCAACCTCATCGAAATCAGCGCCAGCAACCGCTGCAACACCGCCCGCCGGGTGCAGAGCTTTGAGTACGCGCCGCGCTTCGTCGACCCGCGTGAGGCGGCTCAGGCTGATCTGGCCGCGCAGGCGCTGCAGCTGCAGCTGGGCCCGGACATGCTCAACCGCCGTGACGATCCCGCCTTGACCAGCGTCGCCCGCCTGCTCGAGGCAGCCCTGACCCCTGAGCTGCTCGCCGGGCGTATCCCCCAGCAACTCGGCAGCAGCGGCGCGGGCGGCGGCCCTTCGAATGGCTGGCTGCCGCATCACATTGAGCGCCGCGGCGAGGTGGAGTTTGCCACCCCGGTGCGGGTGCGTCAGCTGTGCATCGAGCCGGTCCAGCCGCAGCAGCCGCAGGGCGAGCAGCAGCTGCACCTGCAGCTGCGTATCGACGCCGTGAAGGTGCCGATCTACGTCAACTGGCTGCTCCTCAAAGGCGAAGCAACCTTCTACGTGCCGCACGTGGCCATCAACGTCCGCCTGCGCGCCAACGCCGCGGGCCAGCCGCAGATCGACGCGGTCGACGGCGTCACCGTCGCCTTCATGGAGAAGCCGCGCCTCGAGTGGGGCTCGCAGACGCTGCGCAAATGGCGCATGCACCTGCCCCTGCAGCAGATCATCGATGCCGGCGCCTTTCTCGTGCGCAAAAATAACCTCTTCCAGGACACCCTGACCACCGCCCTACGCGGCGCCATCCTCAGTGCCCTGCACGATGCGGTCGACGCGCTGGACTGGGAGGGTCACCCTTACATGCTGCCCAAGCCGCTGCAGGGCGGGGTGCAGTTCACCCGCGCCCGCAACCGCCTCAAGCTGCTGCCGCAGGGCACCAACCAATCGGCGCACGTGGCAGTGGCCATCGATGGCAGCCTTTTGCCGGCCGGCGCCGCGCCGGTGCAGGTCCCTCCCGCCCTGCGGGAGATCTGGCGCACCGAGCGCCCGACGCTGCCGGTGAGCCTCGGCGCCATCCGCCACGCCGCCGCGGAGCCGAGCCTGGCACTGCCGGAAAGCGCCGCCTTCGGCATCATGGTCCACGACGACGTCGTCAACGCCTTTTTGTGGGCCATGTGGCAGAGCGGCGGCTTCGATCTCCCCAGGCTGCACGCGCTGATCGGCACCCTCGGCGCCGAGGCCCGCCTGCTGCTCAACGGCTCTGAGCTGCAGATGTTTGCCACCGCGCCGCCGGTGGTCGAGCCAAGCGCGGTTGCAAACCGCTTCGTGCTCAGCTGGGGTGACCTCTACCTGCGCGGCGACGTCAACACCGCCAACAGCGTCCCCAACCTGCACCCGCTGGCGCAGGAGACCCCCGGCCCCGAGCGGGTGCCGGTGGCGATGTTCGTCTCCTTCAAGCTGGAGGTCGAGCTGCACTTCGACCGGGTGAAGAAGCGCTTCGTGGTCAAGATGATCCTGCCGCCGACGCCGCCCGCCACCACCCCCGATCAGGCCGTGCGCGAGGCTTTGCCGGGGCCTTTCCGCATCGAGATGGTCGACCTCAAGGCCCACAACCAGATGAATCGCGAGGCTGCCCTGCGCCTGCAGGGGTGGCTACCGGATTTTATTCCTGGCCTCATCGAGAAGTTCGTCAACGGGCTGCCGCCGCCGACCGTCGACATCAGTGCCATCCTCGGCAAGGGCGCCAACAGCACCGGCTGGCGCACCGAGGCGGGCGTTTTGAGCCGCCCGGCGCAGCAGCCCTTTACCCTCCTACAGGGCGGGGTGGAGCTGATGAGCAAGCGCCGCTGAGCGGCGGCGGCGTGCGGGGCGCTTGGGCGCGACGTCGGCGGCTCCCAGGCGTAAAAATCGCACCAGGTCGCGGATCTCTTGGACGGCGGCGACGTGGGTCATCGACAGGGGGATGCCGGTGCGGTGGGCGCGCAGATCGGTGAGGGTGAGGCCCTTTAAGAACAGCTCGCGAAAGATCACCCGCTCGCTGAGGCCGGCGGCGTGGCGGAAGCCCAGGGGGCCGCCGAGGGCCTGCAACACTTTGATGACGTTGCGTTTGTTGCGGGCGTCGGTGTGGGTCACGCGGTTGCGCAACACGACCCAGTCGATGCGGTGGCGGTCTTTGAGCAGGCGCGCCTTGCGCTGCTCGAAGACCATCTCGCTGTACCAGCTCGGCTCGATCATCTGCAGGCTGTGGGCATCGACGCGCGCCAAGAGGTCGAGGTCGATGAAACTGTCGTTGACCGGCGTGACGATGGTGTCGGCCAGGCCGTGGGCGACGCGGGTCAAAAAGGTGTCGCTGCCAGGGCAGTCGATGATCAGGTAGGCGTGGTCGTAGAGGTGGGCCTCGATTTTGTCCACCAAGAGGCGGTGCAAAACGGTGCGCTGCAGGCTGCTGTTCTCGTCCACCACGTCGTAGGCCGGCATCGCCAGGGGGAGCTTTTTGGTCGCGGCAAACATCGCCCGATTCTGCAGGTAACGGGCCAGCGTCTGCTGGCGGCCGTCCAAATCGAGGACCGCCACCTTGTGTCCTAGGTCCTGCAGACGGGCCACCAGGTGCATCACCGTCGTGCTCTTGCCCGAGCCGCCCTTGGCGTTGCCGACGACGACGATGTGGGCGCGCGCGCTCACGGCCCGTCCTTTTTGGGGCGGACCTTCTCCACCACCGCCAAGAGTGCGTCGAGGTCGACGGGTTTTTTCAACAACGTCGCCCCCTTGAATTCATCGTGTTGCTGGTTGACCGCGGTGTCGGCGGAAAAGATGACCGTGGGGATCTGCGCCGCGTCGGGCATGTCGCGTTGCTCGATGCGGAACTGAAAGCCGTCTTTGACCGGCATCATCAGGTCCAGCAGGATGAGGTCGGGGCGCAGGCCCTGGGTCAGGCGGTCGAGGCCTTCTTGACCGTTGCTGGCGGTGGTGACGCGGTATTTTTCATCTTCGAGCAGCTCTACCAAAGAATCGCGGATGTACTGGTCGTCTTCGACGATGAGGATGTGCATGGGGCCCCTTTTTTGCCTTAGAATGCGGCCTGCCCGGGCGCGCGGAAAAAGGGCAGGGTGTCGCGAATGTTGGTCATGCCGGTGCAGAACATCACCAGGCGCTCGAAGCCCAGGCCGAAGCCGGCATGCGGCACGGCACCAAATCGGTTTAGGTCGAGGTACCAGTCGTAGGCCTCGGGGCCCATCTGCAGCTCGCGCAGGCGTGCCTGCAGGCGATCGAGGCGATGCTCACGCTGCGAGCCGCCAACGATCTCGCCGATGCGCGGCACCAGCACGTCCATCGCCGCGACGGTGCGCTCGTCTTGCTGATACATGTAGAACGATTTGATCTGCTTGGGGTAGCCGGTCACCACCGTCGGACCGTCGACCAGCTTTTCCACCAAAAAGCGCTCGTGTTCGGTCTGCAGGTCTTGGCCCCACTGCAGTGGCTGCTCGAAGGCGTGGCCCGAGGCCTGCAGCAGCTCGACGGCGGCGGTGTAGGACAGCTGGGTAAACGCACCCTTGGTGCAGCGTCCCAACGTCTGCAGCAGCGTCTTGTCGATGCGCTGGTCGAGAAAATCGAGGTCGTCGGCGCAATGGGCCAAGACGTGCGCCACCATCGCGGTGAGGTAGGCCTCCGCCAGGCTGCAGTTTTGCGCCAGATCGCAGAAGGCCACCTCCGGCTCGACCATCCAAAACTCGCTGAGGTGGCGGGCGGTGTTGCTGTTTTCGGCCCGGAAGGTGGGGCCGAAGGTGTAGATCCGCCCCAGGCCGTAGGCCAGCGCCTCGCCGCCGAGCTGGCCGGAGACGGTGAGGTTGACCGGGCGGCCGAAAAAATCGTCGTTGCCCAGCGCCGAGCGTGGCCGCACCGCGAACATTTCCCCGGCCCCCTCGCAGTCGCTGGCGGTGAGGATGGGGGTGTGGACGTAGGCGAAGCCCTGGGAGCAGAAGAAGCGGTGGGTGGCCTGCGCCAGTGCATCGCGGATGCGAAAGACGGCGCCGAAGGTGTTGCTGCGCGGCCGCAGGTGGGCGATGCCGCGCAAAAATTCTAAGCTGTGGCCCTTCTTCTGTAGCGGGTAGCGCTGCGGATCGGCGGCGCCGAGCAGCTCCACCGCGCTGGCCTGCAGCTCCCAGGCCTGGCCTTTGCCGGGGGAGGGCTGCAGGCTGCCGCGCAGACGCACGCTGGCGCCGGTGCACAGGGAGGCGGCGTGGGCCTCGAGCCCCTCGGTATGGGCGCCGAGCACCACCTGCAGGGTGGCGGCACAGCTGCCGTCCCCGAGGCGCAAAAAGCTGACGTTCTTGCTGCTGCGAAAGGTGCGCACCCAGCCGACCACGCAGATCTCTTCCTGCGCTGCGGGCGCCGCCAAGATCTCGCGCAGGGTGGGGGTCAAAGGCGTCGGCGCTGGAGGCGCGGGCAGGCTTGGGGAAGGGGGGCTCACCCTGCTGCGATAACGCATGCCTTGGCTTGATGGCAACCAAGGGTCGAGTTAAAGCGGCGCATGGACCGCCCCTCGTTTGTGCAGCAGCACGTCGCCCTGGCGCCTCGCTGCACGATGGGGGTGGGCGGCCAGGCACGCTTCTTTGTTTGTGCCGACAGCGTCGCGCAGATCCAGGCGAGCTGTCGCTGGGCGCAGCAGGCGGGGATCCCTACCTACGTGCTGGGTGCCGGCAGCAACCTGCTCATCGCCGATGCGGGCTACGACGGCCTGATGCTGTCGCTGTCGCCGGCGATGGCAGAGGTGACGGTGCGCCAGTCCACGGCCGACGAAGTGCGCATGCGCTGCGCGGCGGCCGCCCCCTGGGACGCCATCGTCGCGCAGGCGACGGCCGCCGGCTGGGCGGGGATCGAGTGCCTCAGCGGCATTCCGGGGACGGTGGGCGCGGCGCCGGTGCAAAACATCGGCGCCTACGGCCAGGAGGTGGGCGACGTGCTGCAGGAGGTGCGCGTCGTCGAGCGGCACAGCGGCGCGCTGCGGACGCTGGCGGCCGAGGCACTTGGGCTGGGCTACCGCAGCAGCCACCTCAAAGGACGCTGGGCGCAACAGTACGTGGTGGTGGAGGTGGCGCTGGCGCTGCGTCCGGGGGGCCGGGGCTGTGTCGCCTATGCGCAGGTCGCCGCGGCACTGCAGGCGCAGGCGCCGACGCCGGCGGCGGTGCGTGCCGCCGTCCTGCGCCTGCGGGCGGCCAAGGGCATGCTCTGGGAGCCCGGCGGCGCCGCCCACGTCGGCTCATTTTTTATCAACCCAACCGTGTCAGGATCTCAAGCAGCAGCGCTGCGCGCCCGCTTCGGACTCGAAATGCCGCAGACGCCGCTGGCCGACGGCCAAGTGAAGCTGGCCGCCGCCTGGCTGCTGGAGAAGGCGGGCTGCGGCCGTGGTCTGCGGCGCGGTGCCGTCGGCCTGGCGCCGCAGCACGCCCTATGCGTCCGCGCCTACCCCGGCGCCACTGCCGCGCAGGTCGTGGCCTTTGCTGCCGAGTTGCAGCAGGCTGTCTGGAGTACGTTCGCCGTCGCCCTTCAGATCGAGCCGGACCGCATCGGCTTCGCAAAGGAATTGCCGTGAGCAGACTGGCCGCGTTTTGGCAGCAGGCGCGCAGGCGCAAGAGCCTGCAAGAGATAGCCCTCGAGGTGGCGGCGGCGCCGGCACAGCGCCGCACCCTCAGAACGATCGACCTCACCCTGCTGGGGATCGGCGTGGTGGTGGGCACCGGCGTCTTCGTTCTCACCGGCCGCGCCGCCGCGCTGCATGCCGGCCCGGCGGTGTGGATCTCCTTTTTGTTGGCGGCGGTGCCGGCGGCGCTGGCGGCGTTGTGCTACGCCGAGCTGGCCGCCCTGATGCCCACCAGCGGCAGCGTCTATGCCTACACCTTCGCCACCCTCGGCGAGCTGTGCGCCTTTCTCATCGGCTGGGACCTGATGCTCGAGTACATGCTGGGCGCGGCGATGGTGGCGGTGGGGTGGTCGGCCTATTTCGTCGCCCTGTTGCGCCGCACCCTGGGCCTGCAGCTGCCACAGGCTTGGCTGCAGGCGCCAACCGTGTGGGATGGGCCCAAGCAGGCCGTGGCGTGGACGGGCGCCTACGCCAATTTGCCGGCCGCCTTCATCGTCCTGTTGGTCACCGCCCTCTTGCTGCGCGGCACGCACGCCTCCTCACGGATCAACAACGCCCTGGTGGTGATGAAGCTGAGCATCTTCGCCGCCTTCATCTACGTCTGCGGCCAGGACGTTTCGATGGCCAACCTCACCCCCATGGTGCCGCCCAACGCCGGCACCTTCGGCACCTTTGGCTGGTCGGGGGTCTTTCGCGGCGGCTCCATCTTGGTCTTCGCCTATTTGGGCATCGACAACCTGTCGACCACCGCCCTCGAGGCGCGCGACCCGCAGCGCACCCTGCCGCGCGCCATCCTCTTCACCGTCGGCTTCTGCGCCCTGCTCTATGTCCTGCTCTCCTTGGTGCTCTGCGGCGTCGTGCCCTACGCGCAGCTCGACCAGCCCGATCCGGTGCGGGTGGCGGCGGCAGCCACCGGCCATCTGGGGCTGGAGATGGCGGTAGAGGTGGCCGCGGTGTTGGGGCTCACCTCGGTGCTGCTGGTGCAGATCTACGGCATGCCGCGGATCCTCTGCGCCATGGCGCAGGACGGCCTGCTGCCGGCGGCGTTGGCGGTACGCCAGCCGTGCAGCGGCCTGCCTCGTTGCGCCACCCTGTGGGTGGGCGCCGTCTGCGC
>JBBSTS010000002.1:0-17797 GCA_038235675.1 Myxococcota bacterium
CACCCTTCTCCCCGACGGGCCCCCCCCCGTGTGGCCCTGGCGGCGTCCGCCGGGGCGGCGCCGTCCCGCCCCCCCCCCCCGCACGAAGGTGCGGCCGCGGAAGCGCGACAGCATGCACTGCCGCGTGGTGATCACCGTGCCCTCGCCGTCGGTCTCCACCGCGCCCCCCTCGAGGACGAAGTCGAACAGGCGGGCGGCGGCGGTGCCGCGGCGGGCACAGTCGTTGGCCAGGCGCAGGTTGAGATTGATGTCGTCGGGCAAAAGGAATTTGTGGCCCCAGCCGTTGAAACGAAAACAGGCGGCCACCAGCGGTCCACAGGCCGGGCTTAAAAAGATTGGTCCGGTGTCACGCAGCCATATGTCGCCGGTACGCTCGACGTGCAGGCGCACGTCTAAGGGGCGCAGGTGACGGCGCAACTCGTCGGCGTGCTCCTGGCTGGGCACCACCAGCGTGACCTCTTCGCCCTCGGCCAGTGCCACCACCAAATCGAGGCACTCCTCTTGAGCGGCGGCCAGGGCGTCGCCCCAGAGGTTGGCGGCGTGCGGGTACCCCACCCAGGTGGTGCGGTGCGGGGCCCACTCTGCCAGCCATCTCGGCGGCGGCAGGGGCGCGGGCGACTCGGCGGCGGCGTGGCCCATCTGGCGGGGTCCTTGCGATTGGTGGCGATGCAGGGAGTCGAACCCCGGACCTAGCGGTTATGAGCCGCTCGCTCTAACCAACTGAGCTACATCGCCGATGCTTGGGCACGCCTGCATACCGGCGGCTCCCTGGCGCTGTCAAGCAAACCAGAGGCCAGCTCAGAAGCCTATCAGATTTTCTTGGCGAAGAGGGCCTCGAGCCGCGCTTTGGCCTGCGCCACGTCGACCTGCGCCTGACGCTTTGCGGAAAAAGGGCGGTACATGCCGCAAAAATTGGCGCGCTCTTTGTCAGAGACGTAGTCGGCGAGGGTTTCCGTGCAGGCGTTGTGAGACCCGGGACTGTAGTGGTGGCAGTTTTTGCAGGCGTGCATATCGCTGTGGCAGTGGGGGCACGCCTGCTGGCGCAAAACGCCTGCGTCCATCTGCGTCAGCTGGCGGCAGGACCAGCATTCGAAGCGCCATTCACCCATCGGCGCCCGTCTTGCTGCCAGTGGAGCCAAAGCCCTCTTCGCCGCGCGCCGAGGCCGACAGCTGCGCGACGACCTCCAGCTCGACCTGCGGCAGGCGGCAGATGACCATCTGGGCGATGCGCTCGCCGGGCGCCACGTGGTAGGCCAGGGCGCCAAAATTGACCAACAGAACTTTCACCTCGCCGCGATAGTCGGCGTCGATCGTCCCCGGCGAATTGAGGCAGCTCAAGCCGTGCTTGAGCGCCAGACCGCTGCGCGGGCGGATCTGCGCCTCGTAGCCCGGCGGCAGGGCGACGCCGAAGCCGCAGGCGACGAGGCAACGGCCCATTGGCGGCAGCACCAAAGGCGCGTCGATCGCCGCACACAGGTCAAATCCGGCGGCCTGGGCGCTCATGCGCTTGGGGAGGGCAAATTTGCTGCCCATGCCGAGATGGAACAGCTGCAAGGGAAGGCGAAGGGTCGACATGGCGCCGCTTTGACGGCTGAGCAGGTCGCTTGTCAAGCGGCAACTTGTCAGCCATCAAAGGGCCGAGTAAGTTCGCAGGTATGCCCCAGACCCACCTCACGCCCCCAAGCCAAGGCGAGAAAATCACCGTCGACGCCGACGGCAGCCTGCGGGTGCCCGAGCACCCCATCGTCCCCTTCATCTCCGACGCCTGTGCCGCGCAGGTCGGCGGGCTGGGCCTTGCCCCTGGGGCCAACATCGGCGACAAAGTGGCGGTTTTCGAAGCCACCCATGGCACAGCGCCTAAATATGCCGGCCTCGACAAGGTCAACCCGGGCAGCCTCATTTTATCTGGCGGCATGCTGCTGCGACATTTGGGCTGGGGTGATGCCGCCAATTTGCTTGAGGCAGCTTTGGAGCGCAGCATCGCACAAAAAACTGTCACCTACGACCTGGAGCGGCAGATGCAGGGGGCGACGCTGACCAGCTGCAGCGGGTTCGCTGCCAGGATCGTCGCCAACATGGACGCCGTCGCTTAAAAGGAGGCCTTATGGCTCGCAACTTTTCCCGCCCCAAAATCGCCCTTATCGGTGCCGGCCAAATCGGCGGCAACCTGGCTCTGCTGTGCGCGCAACGCGACCTCGGCGACGTCGTCCTCTTCGACCTCAACGGCGACGCCGCCAAAGGCAAAGCCCTGGACCTGCGGCAGATGGGCGCGGCAGACGGTTTCGGCGGCAGCATCGTCGGCTCACAGACTTGGGCCGACGTCGCCGGGGCTGACGTCGTCATCGTCACCGCCGGGGTGCCCCGTAAGCCAGGCATGAGCCGCGACGACCTGCTCGACACCAACGTCAAGGTGATGAAAGAGGTGGCCGAGGCCCTCAAAATTCATTGCCCCGATGCCTTCGTCATCGTCGTCTCCAACCCTCTGGATGCGATGGTCTACACGGTCAAAAAAGTCACCGGCTTCGCCAAGGAGCGGGTGGTCGGCATGGCCGGCGTCTTGGACACCAGCCGCTTTGCCACCTTCGTTGCCGAGGCCCTGCACGTCAGCGTGCTCGACGTCCAGGCACTCATCCTCGGTGGCCACGGCGACGACATGGTGCCGGTGGTGCCCTTCTGCACGGTCGGCGGCGTGCCGCTGACGCAGCTGATGGGCGAGGCGCAGATCGCCGCGCTGGTCGAGCGCACCCGCAAGGGAGGCGGCGAGATCGTCAACTTGCTCAAGACCGGCAGCGCCTATTTCGCGCCCGCGGCCAGCGCCGTGCTGATGGCCGAGTCCTACCTGCGCGACGGTCGCCGCGTGGTCGCTGCCGCGGCCCAGCTCGACGGCCAGTATGGGCTGCACGACTTGTTTGTCGGCGTCCCCGTGGTCATTGGTAAAGGCGGGGTAGAAAAAATTCTGACCGTGACGTTGGGCCCCGCCGACCAGGCAGCGCTCGAACTGTCGGCCAGCCACGTGCGCGACCTGGTCAACGAGGCCAACAAGCGCCTAGGTTAGGGCCGATTTAAAGGAGTTGAGCAGCATGGGATGGGTTGGGCGCTTTGCCACGTCGTCGATTGGCGCAAAAATCTTGATGGCCCTCAGCGGTCTGATCCTTTTCGGCTTCGTGCTGGTGCACATGGCCGGCAACCTACAAGTGTTCTTGGGGCAGGATGCTTACAACGCCTACGCCCACTTTCTCAAAGGGCTGCCGGAGCTGCTGTGGCCGGCGCGCCTGGTGCTGCTGAGCGCGGTGCTGCTGCATATCTTCTCCGGCCTGCGCCTCGCGGCCATAGACCGCGCTGCGCGTCCCGTCGCCTACGCCCAGCGCCGTTACCGCCAGGCCTCGTGGGCGTCGCGCACGATGGCCCTCAGCGGCCTGGTGGTCCTCAGCTTCCTCGTCTATCACCTGCTGCACTTTACCCTCGGCGTCACCCATCCAGCCGACTTTGCTCGCCGCGACCCCGCGGGCCATCACGACGTCTACTCCATGCTGGTGCTGGGTTTTAAAAACCCCTACGTCGCCGGTGCCTACATGGTGTCGATGGCGCTGTTGGGATTGCACCTGTCGCATGGCGTCTCGAGCCTGTTGCAGACGCTGGGCTTCAACCATCCGCGCTACAACCGCGGCGTCGCCTACATCGGCCCGCTGTTCGCGGCGCTCATCGTCGTCGGCAATATCTCGATGCCCCTGGCGGTTTTGTTGGGCTGGATTAAACTACCGCCAGGAGTGGTGTGATAATGTTGGAATCAAAAGCCCCGAGCGGCGATTTGGCCGGAGCCTGGCAGCGCCATCGCTTCGACATGAAACTCATCAACCCGTCCAACAAGCGTAAGTTTTCGGTCATCGTCGTGGGCTCGGGCCTGGCGGGCGCCTCGGCAGCGGCATCGATGGCAGAGCTGGGCTACCAGGTTACCTGCATCTGCTTTCAGGATACGCCGCGGCGGGCGCACAGCATCGCGGCCCAGGGCGGCATCAACGCCGCAAAAAACTATCAGAACGACGGCGACAGTGTCCACCGCCTCTTCTACGACACGATCAAAGGCGGCGACTACCGCTCGCGGGAGGCGAACGTCTACCGGCTGGCGCAGATCAGCACCCAGATCATCGACCAGTGCGTCGCGCAGGGGGTGCCCTTCGCACGCGAGTACGGCGGCCTGCTCGACAACCGCTCCTTCGGCGGCGCGCAGGTGTCGCGCACCTTTTACGCCCGCGGTCAGACCGGCCAGCAGCTGTTGTTGGGCGCCTACAGCGCCCTCAACCGCCAGATCGGCCTGGGCCACGTGCGCATGCTGGCGCGCACCGAGATGCTCGATCTGGTGCTCATCGAAGGGCAGGCGCGCGGCGTCGTGGTGCGCAATTTGATCAGCGGCGAGATGGGCACCTTGGCGGCTGACGCGGTGGTGCTCGCCACCGGCGGCTACGGCAACGCCTTCTACCTCTCCACCAATGCCAAAGGCTGCAACGTCACTGCGACCTACCGTGCCTACAAGCATGGCGCCATGTTCGCCAACCCGTGCTTCACCCAGATCCACCCCACCTGCATTCCAGTCTCCGGCGACCACCAATCTAAGCTGACCTTGATGAGCGAATCGCTGCGCAACCACGGCCGCGTCTGGGTGCCCAAGGCCGCCCACGATGGCCGCGCCCCTCGCGACATTTCCGAGGACGACCGAGACTATTTTCTGGAGCGTAAGTATCCCAGCTACGGCAACCTCGTCCCGCGCGACGTCGCCTCGCGCAACGCCAAAGACGTATGTGACGAGGGGCGCGGCGTCGGACCCGGTGGCCGCGGCGTCTATTTGGACTTCTCCGAGGCCATCGGCCGCCTGGGAAAAAAGGCCATCGAGGGCCTCTACGGCAACCTCTTCGCCATGTACGAGAAGATCACCGGCGAGGATCCCTACACCACGCCGATGCGCATCTTCCCCGCGGTCCACTACACCATGGGCGGCGGCTGGGTAGACTACAACTTGATGAGCAACCTGCCTGGCCTACACATCATCGGCGAGGCAAATTTCTCCGACCACGGCGCCAACCGTCTGGGGGCCAGCGCGCTGATGCAGGGGCTGGCGGACGGCTATTTCATCTTGCCGGCGACCATCGGCCACTATTTTGCTGCCGCCACCCTCCCCAAGGTGACCACCGGCCACCCAGCCTTTGCCGCGGCCCAAAAGGCCGCCGAGCAGCGGATTGCCAATTTGCTTAAAGTTGGTGGGCGGCGCAGCGCCGACTCCTTCCACCGTGAGCTGGGCCTGTTGATGTGGGACCACTGCGGCATGAGCCGCAGCGCCAAGAGCCTACAGACCGCGCTGCAGAAGATCCCGGAGCTGCGCCAGGAGTTCTGGCAAAACGTTGCGGTGCCTGGTCAAGGTGCCGAGTTCAACCAGTCGCTCGAGCGCGCCGGACGGGTGGCGGACTTCATGGAATTCGCCGAGCTGATGTGCCGCGACGCCCTGGCGCGCACCGAGTCTTGTGGCGGCCACTTCCGCGAAGAGAGCCAGACCGAGGAGGGCGAGGCCCTGCGCGACGACAAGAATTTCTCTTACGTCGCAGCTTGGCAGTATCAAGGTGAGGGTGCCGCGCCGCTGCTGCACAAAGAGCCCCTCAACTTTGCGAACGTGCATTTGACGCAGAGGAGTTACAAATGAAGCTTACCTTGGACGTATGGCGGCAAAAGGGCGCGCAGGAGCGCGGCAGCCTGGTCACTTACGAGGCGGACGACGTCAGCCCAGAGATGTCCTTTCTCGAGATGCTCGACGTGGTCAACGAGAAGTTGTTGGCCAAAGCGCAGGAGCCCATCGCCTTCGATCACGACTGCCGTGAAGGGATCTGTGGCAGCTGCTCGATGACCATCAATGGCCAGCCGCACGGCCCCACCCGTGGCACCACCGCCTGTCAGCTACACATGCGCCACTTTTCGGACGGCGACCGCATCACCATCGAGCCCTGGCGGGCGCGCGCCTTCCCGGTCATCCGCGACCTGGTGGTCGACCGCAGCGCCTTCGATCGCATCATGCACCGCGGCGGCTATGTCTCGGTCAACACCGGCGGCGCGCCGGACGCCAACGCCTTGCCGGTGGCGAAGCAAAGTGCCGACCAGGCCTTCGATGCTGCCGCCTGCATCGGCTGCGGTGCCTGTGTCGCCGGCTGCAAGAATGGCTCGGCGATGCTTTTCGTCGCCGCCAAAATCAGCCACCTGGCGCTGCTGCCGCAGGGCGAGCCGGAGCGCAAAAGCCGCGTCTTGGCGATGATGGAGCAACATGATCGCGAAGGCTTCGGGGCCTGCAGCAATCAATACGAATGTGAGGCGGTCTGTCCCAAAGAGATCAGTGTCCGCAACATCGCCCGCGCCAACCGCGAATTTCTGCGTGCTTCTCTTACCTGAGAGCAGCAGGTCATGGCGTTCGCTCTGGGCTATGAAGGCAGCAGGTGCTGCCGAACACCCTCATGACGCAGGCGCGGTGAGGGGCTGTGGGGGCCGCGCGACGTTCGGCCTCTTCCATACGGGCGAGCGCCAAGCTGGGCTGCCCGAGGCTCCAGTGGCACTCGGCCAGTAAAAGGTAGCCGAGGTCTCCGAGGCGCCCGTGGTTGTGCTCGCGCGCCAACTCGTCACGCGCCTTGTTGAGTTGATTGGCCAACATCAAAGAGGCCGCGCGCAACGCCAAGCGTGAGGCAGGGCTGGAGAAAACTTGGAACTCTGAGCATCTGGCCCCCGCGACGCTCGCCGACGACATCAGGGACGCTGCCCGCCCATAGTCGGCGCAGGCGAAACAGCAGCGCGCCAACAGGTCCTGATAGATGGCCAAAAATGGGCGCCAAAGTTTGGTATGGGCGCGCAAGTGGGTGGTGAGGATGTCTTTTGCTTTGTGGGGGTTGCGGGCCTTCAGAAGGCTGCAGGCGCTCATCTGCACGTAGAGCAGCTCGGCGGGATGGTGCGCCTGCAATCGCAAAAATCCTTTCGCTGCCTGGCTCGGCCAGCCCTGCATCGCCTGGTGGAGGGCCGAGAAGAATTTATAGGACACGGCGTAAGCGTCATCGGCCCTGCCTATCTGTATTGTGCGGTTCCAGTGCCACAGCTGCGCACCACTGGCGCGGCCATGTAGCCCTTTCGCTAGATAATAATGTTCGCTCGCAAAAGAGGTGGATGCGGCGTTGCCTAAAAGGGACGGGGGAAATTTTTGGCTGGCGGGCGAGCCGAGATGGTGCAACATCCAGCCGACTTCGTCGAAGTCCAGATGGGCATGCCACATGCGGCCCTGGACCACCGGGAGGCTGTCGAACGCCAGACGGGCGACGTCAAGGTTGGGTGCAGGCCGGGCGGCAGAATGCAGCGGCGGCATCAGGGCGCTGCGGGGTGTCGGCGGCACGACTGGCGAAAGGTTGAAAAGCGAGAAGCAGGGGTCGTCGGCGCGCAGCCCACGGTCAAAAGAAGACTCGCTGGAGCCGTAGGAGCTGGGATTCGAAAACGTGATCAGGTCAAGGGGCGGCCGCATCAAGGGCCGCGGCCTGTTGCATGGGGGAATTTCTCTGCTGGAAATCATAAACTTTCTGACATTTAATACCCAGCCGCCTGTGCTGCAACAAGGGGGATGGGAACGGCGGCACCTGCTCGGCCCACGTCGCATGGCGGCCACCCCCCCCGGCTTGCTCCACATGGGGCGAGCGGCGCCGACTGCCGCCGTCACCTTGGTACGGCCAGTGGCCGTCGCCCCATGCCGCCTACGTCTTCGTCGGCGACGCTGTTGCTTGCGGCCGCAGCACCTGACGCATCAACTGCGCCTTGTCGATCCGCCGCAGGCGCTCGGCATGGACGATGGCGGTCATCATCTCCACCGCCTGATCGAGCGAATCGTTGACGATCCAGTGGGTGTAGAAGGTGGCCTGGGCGATCTCATCGGCGGCACTCTGCATCCGGGCGGCGATCTGGTCGGCGGCGTCGGTCTGGCGCGAGCGCAGCCGGCGTTCGAGCTCCTGCATGTTGGGCGGCACGATGAAAATGAGCACCGCCTCCGGCAGGCGCTGCAGCATTTGGCGCCCCCCCTGCACGTCGATGTCGAAGAGGACGTCGATCCCGGCGGCCAGGCGCTTCTGCGACGCCTGCAGCTCGGTGCCGTAGAGGTTGTTGAACACCGGTGCCCACTCCAAAAAAGCGCCCTTCTCGATGAGCGCTTCGAACTGTGGCCGCGAGGTGAAGTGATAGTCCACCCCATCGCGCTCGTGCGCGCGCGGCGCACGGGTGGTGTGCGAGATGGAAAATTCGATGCGCTTGAGGCGCTCGATGAGGCGGTGGCAGAGGGTGGTCTTGCCGCCGCCGCTGGGCGACGACACCACGATGGGTACCCCCGGCCGGCTTAGCTGTAGTTTCATGCGCCTCATCCTCGGGTCGCGCCCGGCGATCGTCAAGTGGGGGGCGTGGCGGCGGGGGCAAAGAGGCCGGCGACGAAGGCGGTCGGGTCGAAGGGCCGCAGATCGGCGGCGCCTTCACCGAGCCCGACGTAGCGGATGGGCAGCCCGAGGGCCTCCACCAGGGCGACGACGACGCCGCCTTTGGCGCTGCCGTCCAGCTTGGTGAGAATGAGGCCGGTGAGGCCCAGGGCCTGATGAAACTCGCGCGCCTGCAGCAGGGCGTTTTGGCCGGTGGTGGCGTCGACCACCAGCCACACTTCGTCCGGCGCGCCGTCGCAGGCCTTGCCGGCGGCGCGGCAAACCTTTTTGATCTCGTCCATCAGCTGCGCGTTGGTGTGCAGGCGACCGGCGGTATCGGCCAGCACCAGGTCCTGCTGCTCTTGCTTTGCCGCCGCCACCGCCGCGTAGACGACGCTGGCGGGATCGGCGTTGGCGCTGCCGCGCTGCAGCTGGGCGCCGCTGCGCTCGGCCCACAGCTGCAGTTGCTCGGGCGCCGCGGCGCGAAAGGTGTCGCCGGCCACCAAGCTGACGCGGCGGCCAGCCTGGGTGAAATGGGCGGCCACCTTGCCGAGGGTGGTCGTCTTACCCACACCGTTGATGCCCACGAAGATCACCACCCGTGGCCGCCCGATCGGGGCCAACAGCGCCGCCGGCACGCCGTGCTCGACGCGGCCGAGGATGTCGCACAGCTGCTGGCGCAGCACCCCCTCGAGGACCTGTGGCGTCTGCTGCGCCGCGGGCACCGCCCGACAGAGGTCGAGCAGGCGGGTGGTGACGGCGATGCCGACGTCCGCGCCCAAAAGCAGCTCTTCCATCGCCTCGAAGAGGGCCTCGTCGGCCGCCTGCGCCCCAGACCAGAGCTGGCGCAACCGCCCCAAGAGGCCAGCCTGCGTCTTCTGCAGCGCCGCCTGCAGGGCTGCGTCGACCTCTGCCGGTGCCGGTGCCGGTGCCGGTGCCGGTGCCGCGGCCTCGACCGGCGCCGGCGGCAACGCCTCTCGCGCCGCAGCAGACAGCGCCGCAGCTCGGCGACGGCGCAACAAGGCCCAGCCCGTCAGCGTTAAAAGTACAAGGGACGCAAGGCCCGACAGCTCCAACCAGAAATCCATCATGCGGGCGCAGTACGAACCAGACCGGACGTTGTCAATCCGGCGAACAATTCCTGCACCCAGCAGCATGTGCTAGCAGGGGGCATGTCTCCCTCAGTGATGATCTGCGCCGGTGAAGCCTCCTCCGACCTGCACGCCTGCGACGTAATTTCGGCGCTGCGCCGGCGTGCGCCCGACGTCGCCCTCTTTGGCATGGGCGGGCCGGGCATGCGGGCCCTGGGCTTCGAGGCTGCGGTGCGCGCCGAAGAGGTGTCGGTGGCGGGGCTGACCGAGGTTTTTTGGGCCCTGCCGCGGCTGTGGGGCTGCCTGCGCCGGCTCGAGCGCCTGGCGGCGGCACGCCGGCCGGTGGCGGCGCTGCTGCTCGACCTGCCGGATTTCAACCTGCGCCTGGCCCGCCGCCTCAAGCGGCTGGGGATCCGCGTGGTCTACTACATCAGCCCGCAGGTGTGGGCGTGGCGCCAGGGACGGGTCAAGCAGATCCGTGCCTACGTCGACGCCATGCTGGTGATCCTGCCCTTCGAGGAAGACTTTTACCGTCGCCGCGGCATCGCCGCGCGCTTCGTCGGCCACCCCCTGGTGCAGCAACACGGCCGCGCCCCCGACGCCGCCGCCCGAAAGGCGGCACGCGAAGGACTGCAGCTGGGGGCCGAGCTGTGCGTCGCGGTGCTCCCCGGCAGCCGCCACAAAGAGCTGCAGCGCCACCTGCCAACCATGCTGGCGGCCATGCAGCAGCTGCACCAGCGCCTGCAGCGTCCCATCCAGGTCCTGCTGCCCGTCGCCCCCACCCTCGACTGGGAGGCCGTGCAGCGGCTCTTGCCGCCCGCGGTCGCAGGCCTGAGCCTGCGGCGGCTGCGCGGCCAGGCCTGCGAGGCGCTGCTGGCCGCTGACGTGGCGGTGGTGTGCTCGGGCACCGCGACGCTGCAGGCGGCGCTGATGGGGCGGCCGATGGTGGTGGTCTACAAGGTCAGCGCCCTGACCTTCGTGCTTTTGCGACTGCTGGTGCGGCTGCCGCACGTGGCGCTGGTCAACCTCATCGCCGGGAGGCGGCTGGTGCCGGAGCTGCTGCAGGGCAACTTTACCGCCGCCAAGGTGGTCAATCAGCTGCAGGCGCTGCTGCCGGGATCGGGCCTGCGCCATGCCCGGCTGCAGACGCAGCTGCTGCAGCTGCGGACGCAGCTGGGCGCCCAGCCCACCGCCGAGCTGGTGGCGGCGGCGGTGATGGCGGCAGCGCCCTCCGAGGCGCATGACAGCGCCGTAAAAGCCGTGATATGAGCGCCGCCATGTCGACCCCCGCACCCTCGTTGGCGCCTGCGGCGCGCGTGTTCGATGCCGTCGTCCTGCTGCCGACCTACAACGAACGCCTCAACCTGCCCAAAATCATTCCGGCCATCCTGGCAGCAGCCCAGGTCGACATCATGGTGCTGGACGACGGCTCGCCGGATGGCACCGGCGCCCTCGCCGACGCACTGGCCAAGGATGAGCCGCGGCTGCAGGTGGTGCACCGGCCGAAAAAGGTGGGGCTGGGCGCCGCCTATTTAGACGGCTTCGTTCGCGCCCTGGCCGCCGGCTACGAGCAGGTGGTGCAGATGGACGCAGATTTTAGCCACCCCGTCGCCACCCTTCCTAAAATGCTCGAGCTGGGCCAGTCGGTCGACCTGGTTCTCGGCTCGCGCTGGGTGCCTGGCGGCGGCACGGTCAACTGGCCGTGGCAGCGCCAGCTCATCTCGCGCTGCGGCTCACTGTATGCCCGCACGCTGTTGCGCCTGCAGGTGCGCGACATAACCGGCGGCTTTAAATGCTTTCGCCGCCGCGTCCTGTTGGGCATCGACCTGCAGAAGATCGTCACCTCGGGCTATGGCTTCCAGATCGAGATCACCTACCGCGCCCTGCGCGCCGGCTTCAGCTGGACCGAGATCCCCATCACCTTTGTCGAGCGCCAGCTTGGCGACTCGAAAATGAGCCGCGCCATCGTCTGGGAAGCCATCTTGCAGGTGCCGCGCCTGCCCTGGCGCCTCAAGCGCCAGGCGCCGGCGCCCGTCGCCGCACCTTGAAGCCTGCGCCGCCGCGCACGCCGCTGGCCTTTGTCGCCCGCCAGCTGCGGCCCGAAGTTGCCTCCTTGGCGGCGGCGGCGGCATGTATGGCGGTGCTGGCGGTGGCGACCGCCGCGCTGGCTTTTTTGTCGGGGCCGGCGCTGCAGTTTGCCTTTCGCCGTGAGGCGAGCGACGTGCTGCAGAGCAGCCCCGGACAGCTGCGCCACCTATGGCGGCTGCTGCCGTCGGGGCTGGTGACGCGGCTGTTTGCGCCCGACAACCCCCTGCACGCCTATCTGGTGCCGGCGCTGCTGGTGGGCACCGCGCTGCTCAAAGGCAGCGCCCAGACGGTGCAGCTCTTCTTGTTGGGGCGCAGCAGCCAGCGGCTGCTCGACCGTCTGCGGCGCCAAGCCTTCGACGCGTTGTTGCGCCAGCCGCCGACCTTTTTTACCCGCCACGCGCACGGCGATTTGCTCAGCCGCCTGGTGCACGACGCCGGCGCCGTCGAGCAGGCGCTGTACAACGGCGCTGGGCCGCTGCTGCGCGACGGCATGGCATCGGTGATGCTGCTGGGCTTCTGCATCGTTTCCGACCCCAGCCTGGCGCTGGTCACCTTGTTGAGCGTGCCGATGGCCATGCTGCCGCTGACTCGCCTGACCCACTGGCTCAAGCGGGTCTCCAAGCGCTCGCAGCAGCGGCTCGGAGAGCTTAACCAGCAGTGCCACGAGACCATCGGCGGCATGGCGGTGGTGCAGGCCTTCGGCGCCGAGCCGCGCGCGCTGCAGCAGCTCGCCGACCTCAGCGCCCAGTACATGGCGCAGATGCGCCTGGGCTATTTTATCCGGGCGGTACGGGCGCCGGCGACGGAGATCTTCGGAACCACGGGCCTGGCGGCCTTGTTGGTGATGTTAAGCCGCCAGGTGCAGGCCGAGGGCGCCGACCCGGCGCACTACATCAGCTTTTTCGCCGCGATGATCATGCTCTACGAGCCGCTTAAGAAATTGGGGGCGGTGGGCGAATTTTTGGCCGCCGGCGGGGCCGCGGCCGAGCGCCTCATGGAGTTGGTGCAGCTGCCCTCGCCCACCGCCGACCGGCCGGGGGCCAAGGTACTGCCGCCGCTGCGCCAGGCGATCGAGCTGCGCGACGTCCATTTTCATTACCCCGAGGGCCCGCCGGTCCTGCGCGGGGTGAACCTGCGCCTGCAACGCGGCGAGGTGGTCGCGCTGGTGGGCACCAGCGGCGCCGGCAAGAGCACCCTGGCACAGCTGCTGCCGCGCTTTTGCCTCACCACCGCGGGGGAGGTACGCGTCGATGGCCACGACGTGCGCGACCTCACCTTCGCCTCCCTGCGCGGCCAAATTAGCGTCGTCGGCCAGGATGCCTTCTTGTTTCGTACCACCATCGGCGCCAACGTCGCCTACGGTGCCCCGTCGGCGAGCGCGGCGCAGGTGCGGGCGGCGGCCGAGGCGGCTGGCGCCGCCGAGTTCATCGAGCGCCTGCCGCAGGGCTACGACACGCTGGTGGGGGAGCGCGGCCTGAGCCTGTCGGGGGGCCAGCGCCAGCGCCTGGCGATCGCTCGGGCACTGCTTTGCGACCGCCCCATCTTGGTGCTCGACGAGGCCACCAGCCACCTCGACGTCGAAAGCGAGCGCTGGGTGCAGCGGGGCCTGGAGGTGCTGCTGCGCGGCCGCACCGCGCTGATCATCGCCCACCGCCTGTCGACGGTGCAGCATGCCGATCGCATCGCCCTCTTGCGCGATGGCAAAATTGCCGAGGAGGGCTCTCACGCCGCGCTGCTGGCCACGGACGGGCACTACGCCCGCCTGCATGGGCTGCAGGATTTGCCCCACCTGCCGCAGTCGTCGGCGCCCGCGGCCGCCGCGCCGCCACGCTAAGATGGGTCGGTGGCGCGCCGGCGGGCTGGCGGTTTTGGTCCTCTTCTTCGCTGCCTGGCTGCGCACCCGGCTGCGGCCCCTGCCCCAGTGGCCGCGGCCTCCCACCACGACGCAACAGAGCTTCGGTGGCCTGCACGTACACACTTGTTGCAGCCACGACAGCCGCAGCCAGCCCGCAGCCCTAGCCGCCGCCGCCGCCGCCGCGGGGCTGCAGTTTCTCCTGTTCACCGACCACGACCGCCGCCAGTTAAACCTTCCCGAGCGCCTCGCGGGCGTGCGCCTGGCCGCCGGCATCGAACTGAGCACCGCCTGCGGCCACCTTCTGACGCCACAGGAGTTTGCGCCGCTCTCTCGCGCCGCGCGCCGCGCCCCAGATCTGGTGGCGCAGCTGCGGGCGCGCGGCATCGCTACGTGGCTTGCTCACCCCAGCGACCGCAAACGTCCGTGGCAGGGGTCGGGCGCCTGCGGCCGAGGCGGCCAACCCGCCGGCGTCGAGGTGGCCAACACCGCAGCAATGCTGCGCCGCCATGGCCTGCGGCTGCTCGCTGCGCTGCCCTTCGCATTGTTTGCACCGCGCTGGGCGATGGCGCAGCTGTACGACCGCGACGACGCAGCGCTGGCGCGCCTGGACGTCGAGGCGGACGCCAAGGTCGTCGCCATCTGCGGCCTCGACGCGCACGGCTGGCTGCCGCCGAGCCTGGAGCTGCTCCCCTGGCAGATGGGGGTGCCTGCCTCGGCACCGACGCCATGGGCAGCGCTGGTAAAGGGGCGCAGCTTTTGCAGCGCCGGCCTGCTGGGTCAGCCGCACGGTTTTGATTTCTTTGCCACGAAGAAGGGCGGCGGACGCCTGGAGACCGGCGAGGCGTTTGCCGCCGCCGGGGTGGCCGGCCTCGAGGCAAAGCTGCCGCGGCTGCGCGGCGCGCCGCAGGGCTGGGTCGTGCTGCGCGACGGCAGGCCCTGGCGGGACGGCGTCGGCCCGCGCCTGTGGCTGCCACGGCCGCCACCGGGCACCTATCGACTGCAGATCTGGGCACGCCTGCCGGGGCTGTGGTGGGGCAGCCGCCGAGTCCCGGTGATTTACAGCAACCGCCTGCAGCTGCTCCCCACCGGCGGGAGCGGGGCATGATCAGGCGACGGCTGCGGCGCTTCATGGCCGGCGCACTCGGCCATGCCCTGGCGCGCCTCGCCGCCTGGCTACTTTGTCTGGTGCGCCTGAGCTGTCGCCGCCGCGTCGTCGACGACCCCCGCCCGCGCCTGCGGGAGGTGCGCCAGCCCTACCTGCTGGCGCTGTTGCACGCCCAGCAGCTGGCGGCGGTGATGCTCTGCGACGAGAAACAGCTGGCGGCGATGGTTTCACGCTCGGCCGACGGCGAGCTGCTCACGCCCTTTTTGCGCTGCCGCAACGTCCTGCCGGTACGCGGCTCCAGCGACAGCGGCGGCCGCGACAAAGGCGGCGTCCAGGCACTGCGCACGCTGCAGCGCCACGTGGCAGCGGGCGGCACGGCGCTGCTGGCGGTGGACGGCCCGCGCGGGCCACGTGGCCAGGTCAGCCGCGGCATCGTCGGGCTGGCGCGCCGCACCGGGGCGGTGATCTTGCCGGTGATGGCGCACGCCAGCCGCAAGAAGACCTGGTGGCGCAGCTGGGACCGCTTCGAGCTGCCGCTGCCTTTTGGTCGCCTCAGCCTACACTTTGGCGAACAGCTGCGGCCGCCGGCGAGCCCCGCCGACGACCCGCTGGCACAGGCGGAGCTGGCGGCGCGCCTGGGGGCCATGGAAGCCGCAGCAGACGATCCGCAGCTTTAGAGCTCTTGCTCTAGGGCTTGGCGGCAATCTCCTGCAGGGCGCTCTGCGCCGCCTGCAGCAGCTGCCACGGCGGCTGGAGCTGCATCACGGCGAGGAAGTGAAGCTGTGCTGCGGCCGGCTGGTGCAGTACGCGCAGCTGCAAAAAGCCGGCGCGCAGGTGTACCTGCGCCAGGTGCATGGCGCTGCCGGTGGCGCCGCGGCCACGCTGGGCGGCAATGAAGGCGCGCAGCACCCCGAGGGCCTCGGCGCTGCGCTGCGCCTCGGTGAGCCAGTCGGCGAGCTCGAGGGTCGCCGCCCCGGGCAGCTGGGCTGCCGTCGCCGGCGGCAACGCGGCGTATGCAGCGGCCGCGGCAGCGGGACTTTGGGCGGCGAGCAGCTTCTGCACCACCTCCCAGCCGCCGACGCGGCCCGCGGCGGGGCGGGCGCCAAAGAAGGCCTGCTTGGCCGCCGTGGAGGTCGCCGAGAAGAAGGGCGACGAAGTGGACCGGCGGTATCCGGCTGAGCCGTCCACTGCCACGGGCCGCGGCCGCAGCCTGCGGGCCGCAAGGATGCCGGCCAAAAAGCCGCCGATGTGGGCGCCGTAGGCGACGTTGCCGCCGCGCGGCCCCAGCAGCAGGGGCAAAACGTTCTCGTACAGCAGGTACATCCACAGCACGGTGCGGGCGCGCACCTCGAAGGTGGTGAGCAGAATAAAGGCCCACAGCAGGCGTACCTGATGGTTGGGAAACCAGACGAAATAGCAGCCCAGCACGCCGCTGATGGCGCCGGAGGCGCCCACCAAGGTGACGCCCTTGGGTGCCAGCGCCGCAAACGCCAAGGTGGCGACGATGCCGGTGAAAAAATAGATCGACAGGTAGCGCCGCCAGCCGACGTACAGCTCGACGTTGTCGCCGAAGATCTGCAGGATGAGCATGTTGCCGCCCAGGTGCATCAAGCCGCCATGCAGAAACATCGAGCTGAGCAGCGTGCTCACCGACCCTTGGCCGACGTGGTAGGCGTGGCGAAACAAAAAGAGGTCGTAGGCCGACAGCCGCTGCCAGGCCACCGGCGCGCCACCGGCGCGCGCCAAAAAGTCGAGGTAGGGCTGCAGCAGCGGGTCATCTGGCCCGACCCCCTGCTGGCTCAAGGGCAAGGTGACGAGGAGGTAGAGGGCGACATTGGCGGCGATGAGCCCCCAGGTGGCCCACGGCACGCCTGGCGGCCGCGGCGAATCGCTCAGTGGCAGGATCATACCGATGTCCTTGCAGTTGCTTGACGCCGATGCACAAGCCCCGCAAGCTTATCAAAGTGACCCCGGAGAGCCGCATGCCCGACACCCCCGCCGCCGTCGAGGCTGCCTGCGCCGCCGCGGCGCCTCCCAGCCGCCGCCGCTTCTTTTCTTTGCTGTTGCAGTCGGTCCTGGCCGTGGTCCTGCTGCCGAAGCGGCGGGCCTGGGCCAAAAAGATTGGCCTCAGCCTGCGGCGTACCACCGAGCTGCAGAAGCCCGGCCAGTCCAAGGTCATCGACTACCACGGCACCGAGATCCTGCTGGTGCGTGACGCCAAAGGCGGCGTCCACGCCATCAACAACACCTGCACCCATCGCAAGTGTAAGGTGGCCTACAAAGCCAGCACCGACGGCCTTTTCTGCAAATGTCACCGCTCGGCATTCAAACTCGACGGCACCGTCGTCGCCGGGCCGGCGCCGCGGCCGCTGACCACCTACAAAGCCAGCCTGCGCGGCGACCAACTCGTCATCGATCTGCCTTAATTCCCCCCCGTAAGGAGCCATGTGGTGCGACAATTTTTCTTGCCGACCCTCGTCTGCATGACGCTGTGGGCCGCTGGCCCAACCTTTGCCGCCGAGGTGCCAAGCGCCCCGGTGCACAAAAGCCTCAAGGCGCTGATCGGCGGCATCCGCTACGGCAAGGACGACCTGGCCGCGCGCCACTTGGGCCTGTCGAAGATGGCGCAGACGCTGTTGGGCGAGCAGGCGAGCACCCTCAGCCCGGCACAGCGCCAGGAGTTCGAGAAACTCTTCGACCAGCTGGTGCGCAAGATCTGCTTCGCCGCCGGCCGCGACCTCTTCGCCTACCTGGACGCGGTGCTTTACGCGCCGGCGCAGGCACAGGGGACGCAGATCCTTTGTCGCAGCACGGTGGTGGTCCACCGCGACCTGAAAAAGCAGGAGATCCCCATCGAGTGGACCCTCGAGGCGCGCGGCAGCGATTATTTGGTCGTCGACATGAAGACCGGCGGCGAGTCGACCCTGGCGGCAATCCGGCAGGACCAGATCTTACCGCTGCTGCAAGAGGGCGGACCCGAGGCGCTGCTGGCAGCGATGCGCAAGAAGCTGCAGGCGGGGCGATGAGGCCGCAGCGGGCGACGTCTGGCGGCGCGGCGCTGGCGGGGCTCTGGCTCTGCGCCTGCAGCCACGTCGGCTATCTCTACCAGGACCCCACCTACCAGGCGCGGCCGCCCGCGGCGGTCGCGGTGCGCGACGCGGCAGCCAAATCGCTTCCCGCGGCGGGCAACGAG
>JBBSTS010000003.1:0-16918 GCA_038235675.1 Myxococcota bacterium
CCAGGCAAAGCACCGTGCTGATTTTGGCCACCTCCGAGGGCTGCCATGCCATCCCCCCCAGCACCAACCAGCGCCGCGCCCCCATCGACTGCTTGCCCGCCAAAAGTACCGCCAGCAGCAGCAGGCACACCGTCGCGTAGATCAGGTAGGCCAGCGACTCGCTGACGCGGTAGTCCACCCCCAGCGCCAGCACGCACAGCACGCTCCCCAACCCCAGCCAGCCAAGCTGCGTCATGTACAGCGGCGTCAGGTGGCTGGCGGCGGAGGAGTGCAGGTTGTAACAGCCGAGGACGCACACCAGCAGGACGCAGGCTATCAGCGGCCAATGAAGGTCGAAAAAGCGGTGACGCAGTGCCCTGATCATGGTGCCCGCGCCTGCGCCGCACCGGCATGGCCCAAGGGCGGCAGCTGGCGGCCAGCCTTGAGGTCGAAGTAGGCGTCGATCAGCGCCACCGCCACCGGCATGGCCGCCGGTCCACCGTGGCCGCCGTGCTCGTTAAGCACCACCACGGCGATCTCCGGATCGTTCGCCGGCGCATAGCCGGCAAACCAGGCATGGTCGCGCTCAATGTAGTCGGTCTGCCAGTCGTGCAGCCGCTCGCGCCCCAAGCGGACCACCTGCGCGGTGCCGGTCTTGCCGGCCATGCTCCCCCGGCGCGAGCGCCGCCAGTAGCCCGTGCCCCCTGGCTCGCTGCTCACCGCCACCAGCGCCTGGCGTACCCGCTGCACGTGTGCGGCGTTGATTTGCTCATCTCCGAGCGGCTGCGGCGTCAGCGTTTGGGTCTGCACCGGCGGCTCGCCGCGCACCTGCACGTGCAGGCGGTCGTCGAGCCAGCGACGCTCGGTGATGCGCAGATCGGCGGTTTCGATGCGGTCGACCAGCTGCGGCACGAAGGCCTGACCCCCCTGGGCAAGCGCCCCGTAGGCGGTGGCCAGCTGCAGCGGGGTCACCAGGGTGCTCCCCTGGCCGATGGCGCTGTTGATGCTCATGCCGCGCTGATAGCCGCCGGTGGTGGCGTCGACGCGGTTGTGGAAGGCCTCGGTCGGGTTGTTGCCGGGCTGCTCGCCGCGCAGCAGGATGCCGGTGCGCCGTCCCAGCCCCAGGCGCTGCGCCATCGCCGCGATGGGGTCGAGGCCGATGCGGCCGCCGAGGGTGTAGAAAAAGGTGTCACAGGAGCGCTTCATCGCCTCGTGCAGGTCGAGGGCGCCGTGGCCGTGCTCTTTCCAGCAGCGCCAGACGTGTCGGCCCAGCTTGTAGTAGCCCGGGCAGCCGACGTGCTCGCTGGTCTGCACGACGTGGGCGGCCAGGGCCGCCAGCGCCGTCACCGGCTTGAAGGTGGAGCCGGGGGCGTACTGGCCGGCGATGCTGCGGTTGATCCATGGTTTGAGGGGGTCGGCGTCGAGACGCTCTTTGACCTGGCGCGACAGGGTGCCGGAGACGAAATTGACGTCGTAAGACGGCAGCGACGCCAGCGCCAGCAGTGCCCCGGTGCGCGGGTCGAGGGCGACGACGCTGCCGGCGACGCCATGCTCGCGGAAGGAGGCCTCCGCCAGCCGCTGCAGCTCGAGGTCGAGGGTAAGGTAGAGGTTGTGGCCGGGCACCGGCTGGACGTGGGCCTGCTCGCCCATCAGCGCGTCGAGCTCCGGCAGCTTTTGGCGCCGGCCCTTGGCGTCGACGATGATTTTCTGGCGGCCGTCGATGCCGCGCAGGTGCGCCTCGAAGGTCCGCTCGATCCCCTCGCGCCCCTGCATGTCGCCGAGCTCGTAGTGAAGCGGGTTGCCGCGGCCGCGCTCCTCGGCCAGGTTGGCCGCGTCGATCTCACCGACGTAGCCCAGGGCATGGGCCGCCAGGGCGCCGTAGTGGTAGGTCCGGCGGCGTCCCTCGGCGATGTCGACGCCGTCGATGCGCAGCAGGCTGCGCTCTGCCTCGACCGCCTCGACCTGCTCGGGACTCAGATCGCGGCGCAAAGTGACCGGCACGAAGCGGTCGATGCCGCGCCGCTGGGCGATGAGCAGGCAAAGGCGCGCCGCCTCCTCCGGTGCCAGGCCCACCAGCTCGGCCAACGCCGCCAAGGTCTGCTGCGCCGCCGCCGGTCGCCCCAAAAAGGCGGGGGTCACCTGCAGGTCGAGGGAGGGCCGATTGTCCACCAGGATGCGGCCGTAGCGGTCGTAGATGATGCCCCGGTCGTGCGGCACGGTCACCTGCTGCACGAAGTTGCGCCGCCCCTTGCTGGTCAGCTCGGCGCCGCGGCGGATCTGTAAGGCGTAGAGGCGGCCGACGAGCAAGAGGATGGCCAAACCCACCGTCCACATCATCACCACCAGGCGCAGGCGCAGCACCTCTGCGTCCCGGCCGCCCACCTGCTGCTCTAGGAGCGCCATAACAAATTCTCGGGGCGCCGCGGCGACAGGGCCGCGTCGAGGCGCACCAGCCAGGGCTCGCAACAAAATGCCCACAGGCCGGTGAGCAGGCCGGTCAGCACCAGGGTGGCCGGCGCCCAGCTGGCAAAGTTGGCGCGGCCACTGTGCAACAGGAGCAACAGGTAGAGCAGCGCCTCGTGCGCCGTGGCCGCCACCGCGCAGGTCAGGGCGAAAAAGAGGCGCCCGGCCGCCGCCAGGCTGCTGGCCAGCAGGACGATGCCCAAGGCGGTGAGCAACAGGGCAGTGGTGTGCAGCCCCAGCGCGCCGAGGCTGTCGTGCGCCAAGAGGCCGCCGAGCAGCAGCGCTGCGACCGCCAGCGGCAGCAGGCCGCGGCGCAGGCCAATGAAGGCCAAAACCATGACGCAGCTGTCGGGGACCACGTGGCCGATGCAGAGGCGCGAGCCCAAAGCCCCCCACAGCACGTTGCCCACGCTCGCCGTGGCGACGAAGCTCAGCAGCCAGATCATGTTGCCGACCCCGGCCCTTCAGCGCCCTCCAGCGGCGGCTCGGAGGCAGCGGGCTGGCGCACCACCAACAACGTTTCTAGACGCGCGAAATCAACCGCCGGCGTCACCGTCGCCTGCTGGTAGAGGCCGAAGGCGCGCCGCTGCACGGCGGTAATGCGGCCCACCCGCAGCCCCTTGGGAAAGGTGTGTCCCAGCCCGGAGGTGATGAGCACGTCGTTGGGCTCAACCTCGGCGGTGCGCGCCAAATACTGCACCTCGAGGCCAAGGCTCTGGTCGCCGCCGAGGCCGCGCAGGCGGGCGCGGGCACGGCTGCGCTGCACCAGGACGTCGGCGGAGCTGTTGCTGTCGACCAGCAGCATGACGTCGGCGTAAGCGTGGCCCACCTGCCCCAAGCGACCGACGACACCGTCCTGGTGCAGCACCGCCGCCCCCACCGTCAGGCCATCGCGGCGCCCCCTGTCGATGCGCACGGCGCGAAACAATGGCGTGGCGCTGGTACTGATCACCTGCGCCACCACCAAATCGAGGCTGTCGAGACGCTCCTTGAGGTCCAGCAGCTGCCGCAGGCGGAGATTTTCCTGCCGCACCTCCTCGCCCGCGGCCAGCTCGGCCCGCAGCTGGCTGTTGGCCAATCGCAGGGCGTGGAAGTCGGCCTGCGCCTGCCACAGCCAGCTCACCCGCTGTCCCAGGGCGCGCACGCCGTCGACGCTGTGCACCACCCCCTGCTGCAGCGGCACGGCCCAAGGCATGCACAGTCGGTCGATGAGGCCGATGCCGTCAGGGCCCGCCTCGCCTTTGGGGCGCGCCAGCAGCAGTCCGACGCTCAGGACCAGCAACAGGGCCACCCCGACCAGGTCCCGGTATCGCCGCAGAAGGTTAATGGACCGCCACGAGCTTGAGCAGCTCAAGCTCGTCGAGGACGCGGCCGGTGCCCAACACGACGCAGGACATCGCGTCGGCCGAAATGCTCACCGGCAGGCGCGTCTCCTCACGCAGGACCACGTCGAGGTTGTGCAACAGGGCGCCGCCGCCGGCCAGGACGATCCCCTTGTCGACGATGTCGGCGGCAAGCTCCGGCGGCGTGCGCTCCAGCGCCACGCGGACGGTGTCGACGATGGCGGAGATGGTCTCGCTGAGGGCCTCGCGCACCTCGTCGGAACTGATGTCGACGGTGCGCGGCACGCCGGCTATCATGTCGCGGCCTTTGACCTGCAGGCTGCGGGCCTGCTCGAAGGGGGCGGCGTTGCCGATGACCATTTTGATCTGCTCGGCGGTGCGCTCGCCGATGAGCAGGTTGTAACGCCGCTTAATGTGCTGGATTATCGCCTCGTCCATCTTGTCGCCGCCCACGCGAATGCTGCGCGAGTAGACGATGCCAGCCAAGGAAATGACCGCCACCTCGGTGGTGCCGCCGCCGATGTCGACGATCATGTTGCCAGAGGCCTCGGCCACCGGCAGCTCGGCGCCGATGGCGGCGGCCATCGGCTCCTCGATGAGGTAGACCTCGCGCGCGCCGGCGCTCTCGGCGCTCTCGCGCACCGCGCGCTTTTCCACCTCGGTGATGCCGTTGGGGACGCAGATAACGATGCGCGGCTTCACCATGGTGCGGCGGTTGTGCACCTTGGTGATGAAATAACGCAGCATGGCTTCGGTGACTTCGAAGTCGGCGATGAAGCCGTCCTTAATCGGCCGAATCGCCTCGACGCTGCCGGGGGTGCGGCCGAGCATCTCTTTGGCCTCGCGGCCAACCGCCAAAATCTTGCGTACGCCGCGTGCGTCGTTGTGGACCGCCACCACCGACGGCTCGTTGCAGATGATCCCCTTGCCCTTCATGTAGATCAGGGTGTTGGAGGTGCCCAAATCGATGGCCAAATCGTTGGAGAGCAAGCCGGAAAAATAATCGAGGAACATGGGGAGCTCACGGAGGGCGCAGGAGGTGGAGTCCGGAGCTTTCCTTAACATCGTCGCGGCGCCGGCCGCAATAGAGCATCCTAAGAGGTAGCCCAAGGTGGGCCGGCACTGCTAACTCTTTAGTCATGGCACAAAATCCCCCCTACTCTCCGGCCCAGAGCGAAACCCACTGGCAGGCAGCCTGGGCGGCCGCCGGCTGTTTTGCGGCCCCCGACGACCCGGGCACGCAGGCCAAATCCTACGTGCTGGAGATGTTTCCCTACCCCTCGGGCGACCTGCACATGGGGCACGTGCGCAACTACTGCATCGGTGACGTCTTCGCGCGCTTCGCCCGCCTCCAGGGCGCCTGCGTCCTGCACCCGATGGGCTGGGACGCGTTGGGGCTGCCGGCCGAGAACCAAGCGATCTTGGAGCAGGTCGCGCCGCAGCAGCGCACCCCCAAAAATATTGCGCGGATGAAGCAGCAGCTGATGCGGCTGGGGCTGGCCTACGACTGGAAGCGCGAAATCGCCACCTATCGACCGGAGTACTACCGCTGGAACCAGTGGTTTTTTCTGCAGCTCTACGCCCGCGACCTGGTCTACCGACGCCAGTCGCAGGTGAACTTTTGTTCCGGCTGCGACACCGTGTTGGCCAACGAGCAGGTCAACGAGGCGCGCGTCTGCTGGCGCGGCCACCCCGACGTGGTCAAGCGCAGCATCGGCGAGTGGGCCTTTCGCATCACCGCCTACGCCGAGGCGCTGCTCGCCGGCCTCGACGACCTTACGCAGTGGCCCGAGCGCATCTTGGCGCAGCAGCGCCACTGGCTCGGCAAAAGCGTCGGGGCGGGGCTGCGCTTTGCCCGCGCCGGCAACGACGCCGCAGCGCCTGCGCAGGAGCTGGAGGTCTTCACCACCCGCCTGGAGACGGCGATGGGCGCCTGCGCCGTGTTGTTGGCGCCCGACGACCCGCGCCACACTGACTGGGTGACGCCGGCCCAGAGCGCGGCCGTGGCCAGCTTCGTCGCCCGCATGCAGCGCACCGAGCGCTCGGCGCGGCTGGCGGAGACGGCCGCCAAAGAGGGCGTGTTCACCGGCAGCAGCGTGCTGCACCCCTTCACCGGCGCGCCGCTGCCGGTGGTGCTGGCCAACTACGTCCTGGCCGACTACGGCAGCGGCGCCGTCATGTGCGTGCCGGCCCACGACGCCCGCGACCACGGCCTGGCCCAGGCGATGGGCCTGCCGGTGCGGCAGGTGGTGGCGCCGCCGGCCGAAGGCGATGCCCAGGACGATGCCACCCTCCCTTACAGCGGCCCAGGCCACCTGATGAACAGCGGCGTCTACGACGGCCAGCGCTGTGAGGAGGCGCGCGCGAGCATGCTGCAGGCGGCCCAGGCCGGCGGCTTCGGCGGCCCGCAGACCACCTGGCACCTGCGCGACTGGGGTTTTTCACGCCAGCGCTACTGGGGCACCCCCATCCCCATCGTCTACTGCGACGCCTGCGGCACCGTGCCGTTGCCGCTCGAGGCGCTGCCGCTGGAGCTCCCTGACTTCGCCGACCTCAAGCTCACCGGCACCGGCGGCGCGCCGCTGCGCCAAATCAAGGCCTTCACCGACGTCCCCTGTCCGACCTGCGGCGCCGCGGCCACCCGCGAGGTGGACACCATGGACACCTTCGTCGACTCGGCCTGGTACTTCGCCCGCTACCTGTCGCCGCAGCACCGCGAGGCGCCGGTGGACCCCGCCGCCGCCGCCGCCTGGCTGCCGGTGGACGTCTACGTCGGCGGCCCCGAGCACGCGGTGATGCACCTGCTCTACTTTCGCTTTTTCACCCGCGTCATGCGCCAGCTGGGCCTCTGCCAGACCGACGAGCCGGTGCGCACTTTAATCACCCAGGGGATGGTCAACGCCCCCTCCTACCGCTGCCCCAACCACGGCTACGTGGCGGCCGCCCCGCTGCGCGCCGCGGCCGCCGCCAAAACGCCGCCGAGCTGTCCGCGCTGCGCCCAGCCGCTGCAGGTGCTGGTGGAGAAGATGTCCAAGTCGAAGCTCAACGGCGTCGACCCGCTGGCGCTGATCGACCGCTACGGAGCCGATACCACCCGCCTGTACACCCTCTTCGCAGCACCACCAGAAAAGGACCTGGAGTGGGACCCCAACGGCGTCGAGGGGATCTCGCGCTTCGTCAACCGCCTGTGGCGCCTGATCGCGGCACAGGAGGAGGCGCTGAACGCCGCCCCCTCAACGGCCCGCGAGGCGCCTTCACCTGCGGCCCGAGAGGCCGATCTCCGCGCCCGCCACCTTTTGCACAGCACCCTGCAGCGGGTGGGCGACGAGCTTCTGCGCCGGCACCACTTCAACACCGCCATCGCGGCCTTGATGGAGCTGGTCAACGGCCTGTATGCCCTGCAGATGCACGCGTCCAACTGCGTCATGGGCACCAAGGTGCGCCGCGAGGTGCTGCAGGTCTGTGCCGCGATGCTCGCCCCTCTGGCGCCCCACATCGCCGAGAGCTGTTGGGCCGTCGGCGGTGGCGAAAAACTGGTGGCGCAGGCGCGCTGGCCGGCGGTGGATGCGCAGGCGCTGCAGGCCCAGACCCTCACCCTGGCGGTGCAGGTCAACGGCAAGCTGCGGGCCCAGCTGCAGGTGCCGGCCGACGTCGATGCCGCCACCGCCGGCCGCCTGGCGCGCGCCGACGCCGGCGTCCAGCGCCACGTCGGCGAGCGCCCTATCCTCAAAGAGATCTTCATTCCGGGGCGATTGCTCAACCTGGTGGTGGCGCGTGAGGGCTAGTTGGCCACACTGGGCACCTTGCGCCGCCCTGCTGCTGGCGCTGGGCGCCTGCGGTTACCGCCCGCTGCCGCGCGTCGGCGCCATGCTGCCGGCTGGATGCCTGCAGGTGGTGCCCTTTGCCGAGGTATCCAGCGTCGGCCTCAGCGGACCGCTGGCCCAGTCGCTCTGCCGCCGACTGGCGGCCGACGGCATCGATCTGCCGCTGACGGCACCGGCGGGCCAGCGCCTGCCGCAGCTGACCGGCAGCCTGCAGACGCGCACCTTTCCCAGCGCCAGCCGCGCCGGCGTCGCCGCCTATGCCATCGAGGCGACGGTGAGCGTGGTGCTGCGCGGCGCCGACGGCGCGCTGCTGCGTCAGGGCAGCGTCGTCGTGCAGGAGGATTTTTTGCCGCAGCCCGAGCTCGACAGCCAGCCGCTGCTGACCGAGCGACATCGCCGCTTCGCCCTCGCTCGGCTGGCTGAGCGTGCCGCCGGGGCGGTGCACCGCCTGCTGCAACAGGACGCCGCCTAATGGCGCTGCGCCCCGACTTTGCTGCCCACCTCGCGCAGCTGGGCGCCAAAGGCGCCGACCGTGCCACGGCGCCGCTGCCGGTCTACGCCCTTATCGGCCGCAGCACCCAGCTGCGCGACGAGGCGCTGCTGGCCCTGCGCCAGCAGCTGCTCGGCCGCCCCACCGCCGCCCCGGGAGAGGGATTTCGCGTCGGCGAAGGCGCCGCCGTCGACGAGGCGGTGATGGCGGCACAGAGCCTGCCGCTTTGGGGCACGACGGGCGCCGGACCCACCTTCGTGGTGTTGCAGGGGGTCGGCGCCCTGAGCGCCGCCGACGCCGAGCGCCTGCGGCGCTACGTCGAGCGCCCCGCGCCGCACAGCGTCCTGTGCCTTCTCGGCGACCGCCTCGACGGTCGCGGCCAGCTCAGCAAGGTCCTCGTTCGCCAGCACGCCGGCTTTGAGCTGCTGCCACCGCGCGCCGGCGAGCTGCCGGCCTGGCTGCGCCGGCGAGCCCGCGCGGCGCAGCTCGACCTAGACGACGCCGCCGCGCGCCTGCTGCTCGACTACGTCGGCGCCGACGTCGACCTGCTGCTGCAGGCGTTGGACAAAGTCGCCCTCTACGTCGGCGACGAGGGTCCGCTGCACGTCGCGGCGATACAGGCCGCCTTGAGCCGCACCCGCGAGGAGAGCATCTTTGCCTTCACCGATGCGTTGGGAAGCCGCAATTTCGCCACCGCAATCGCCAAACTGCACCACCTGCTGCAAGAGGGCCAGAGCCCTCTGCTGGTGCTGGCGATGATCGGCCGACAGCTGCGCCAGCTGCTGCAGGTCGACCAGGCCGGCCCACGCCGCGCCAAAGGCGAGCTGGCAGTGCGCCTGGGCGTTGCGCCCTTCGTCGTCGACCGCCTGCTGCAGCAGGCGGCGCGTTTTAACACCGCCGACTTGCTCGCCGCCCTGCAGGCCGCCGCTGCTGCCGACCGCCAGCTCAAAAGCTCGCGTCTGTCCCCGGCCCTGATCTTGGCCGGGGTGGTGGAGAAAGTGTGCGTCGGCAAGGCTTGCCCGCCCGCACCTACTTGACGGTGTCCACCGTCTTTGCACCCAGGGGCGTATCGAGCAGCTTGTCGAAGTCTGAGGCGCTGCCGAAGCCCGACGTGACCCAATAGTCACTGATGCGATTGTAGTAGTCGCTAAAAGCCTGCTTGCCCTCACCTGTGTGGCGGTCGTTGTGCGGGCCTTGGTTCCAAGTAAACAGCGCGTTGCCATAGTCTTTGCTGGAGTCCGGCAGCGTCCCTTCGTTGTTCCACTTGTACTTCTCGTCCGGCGATTGGCCCAACGACGTGCCGTTGCGGGAGTACCATGCCGCGATGGCGACGTTTTGGGCCGGATCGCTCAGGTCGATGGGGCCTTTGGGGTCGACGACCACCTTGCCCTCGGCATCCTTGATCGGCGTGGCGTATTCTTTGAACTGCGCGAGCGAGGATTGATTGGTGACCTGCAGAAATCCTTGGCCGTCGCCCGGCCCGCCGCCGACGTTGAGGTTGAAGTCGCCGGAGCACTCCTGCGCGCCTTGTGCGACGATGAGTTTGGCCAAATCATGGACAGCAATGCCGGGATAGAAGGGCTGTGCCGCCTCGATGCCGCGCCGCAGGCTGTCGACTTTTTCGTCGGTCCAGATGGCCATGCCACCTTTGCGGCCCAGGGCCCTGTCCGATTTGATCGGGTCGTGCTCGGCCAAGGCGTTGGTCAAGTCATCGCGCACCTGAGCGTTGGTAAGCTTTGCGCCCGTCTGCTTCGGCAGGACGCTGACCCCAGCAGTGGAGGCGCTTGCATCGGTGGTGTTCGCGGAGGCACCCGCCGCCGACGCGTCGCCGCTGGCGGCAAAACCTTGCGTCGGATCCCCCGTGGCGTTGGCCGCGACCATCGCACTTTGCGCCGCCGTCGACGCGGAACTGCTGGATGACGGCAAGGACGTGTTGATGGCCGCGAAGCCGTCGCGAAACTGTGTGGCGGCCAACATGGTGATGTTGCTGACGCCGCTGCTGCTTCCCTGCGCAAGAAGCTCGGAGACGAGCCCCCCTACGGCGGAGAAGGCCGCTGCCAGATCTTGTAGGGCCTCCGACTGCTTGGTTTCGTCGCCCGACTGCAGCATCGAAAAATCGTTTTTAAATTTCTCGGAGGAAAAAGGAGCGAGCTTAGCGGCAAGCTGACCGCTGAGGTTGTTGGCGCCTGCGGAGCTCTTGGTCGACGTAACCAACTTCTCGGCCGCGGCGAACAAAGGGGCAAGCTGACTGATCTTTAACACGCTCAATGAGATGCTCGCAGGTAAAAGGCAAGAGAATCCTGATCGTCTCTAACAGCCTGGACCCCACTATGGTTACCGCATTTTCATGCCAACGAAAAGAAACCGGCCAGCGGGCCAGACGTGTACGCAAGGGGGTCAAGAAAAGAGCCCCCATGGTCAAAAGCACGAGCAAATCCTCCAACGACCCTGTTCTGCGCCCCGTCCACGCCACCCAGCAGCAGCTCAGGACGCCCAGCCCGGCAGCGCCTGCGCTCACGTTGGCCGCCCTCGACCACTACTACACCGCGATGCCAGCCGCCGCATCTGCGAAGCGCGCTGCTGGCGAAAAAGAAAACGTCGAGCCCGTTAAGATGATGGAGGTGCGCGCCAGAGCGCCCAACGGCCGCTTCACCCAGATCGCCATTTGGCCGCAGCACTTCGCCACGGGCAGCAACGTCAAGGTCCACGTTGGCGTCGACATGCACGCCCCAGACACCCATTACGCCGTTAAGATAGCCCCCCTTACCGCCGTGAGCGCAGCCGCGGCGGCCGAGGAAATGCGCCTGGGGCAAGCGGCCGCGGACGCCTCGTCGCCGGTGGCGCTGTTTGCCAGCCCGTCGCATACCATCATGCTCATGCGGCCGGTCGCCGACGATCTGCACGCCGTAAGCAAGAAATTGCGCAGCTCAGAGCATACCCCGGAAACGGCATGCGCCGTGGCCATCGCAGCGATGGTGCAGCCGATGCAACAGCTGGCGCAGCTGCACGAAAAAAACATCGTTCACGGCGACATCAAGCCTGACAACGTCCACCTCAGACGGGTCGGCGAAAAAACTTTCGGTAGCCTGGCCGACTTTGGCCTCAGCCACCAAAAGAGCAAGGACGTGGGCGCCATGCAGCACGAGAGTCTGCCCGAGGAAGGCGCGCCCGAATTTACGCCGCCCGAGGCCCAGAATGAAGACGGCGAAAGGGTCGCCGCCACCGCCGCCGGCGACGTCTGGGCTGCCGGCATGAGCATGTTGATGATGGCCACCGGCGAGCACCTCTTTGGCCTCCAACTCGCCGATTTGCGCGGCGGCATGGACCGCTGGGGCAACATCGCCTCCCTCATCGACGGCATCAAGACGCTTCGCGCCCAGACCGGATCCCATGGCCTCATCTCGAATACCCCGGCCTTTGCGCCCATCTTTGCAAAGGTTGAACATCCCGACCTACGCCACCTGTTGGCCAAGATGCTTTCTTTCGACCCCACCGAGCGCCCCGGTGCCAAGGAGGTGGCCACGGTGCTGCAGACGATGCAGAGGCAGATGCACGCCAGCACAGCGGCGCGGACGGCGCAGACTTTTTTGGCGGCGCAAAACAGCCTCGGCCAAAAAATTCGCCCCGATGCAGCAAAACTTCAGGCGGTGATGCAACAGGCCGGACCGACACGCTCGCCCTCGCGCCAAGAGCAGGTGCAGCTTACGCGTCGCGCTGCGCCCAGCGCGATACCTGCCGCAGCGCCGCCGTCAGCGCCAACGCCTCAGGAGCTGCCGGACATGGTCCTGCCGCCTGGAATGTCTTTTCTTGCTGGCTCAGCGCCCGCTGCAGCAGCAGGCGCTGCGCCGGATCGCTCAGACGCGGCGCTGCTTTGGCTACGCCCTCTCGTAAAGTAGCGCTGGGCGACAGCCCGCCCTGCAGCAGCTGCTCGAGTCGCCACTGCAAGGCGGCGCTCAGGGCCTCCTGCGGCGGTGCACCTCGCTGCCGCATCGCCGCCCGGCGGCGGCGGCGACGGCGGAACAGAAGCCAGGCGCTGGCGGCGGCAGCCACGAGCCCGGCCGCGAGCGCGAGGCGTTGCCAGCCGCCCCGCGCCCACAGACGGTGCGGCAGCCGCACGCCGCCGGAGCGCTGCGCCCAGCCCGCAAAGGTGCGCAGCAGCGTCAGCTGATCGTTCATTTCGAACTGCATAAGCGCGTCGCAGCGGTCGCGTAGATGGGCCATGCGTGCTTCCCAGCCGCGCAGCTCGCGCGGCGCCTCTGGCGGCGTCGCGTCCGCCAGGCGCCAGCCTGCCGACGCATCGTACCACTCCACCCAGGCGTGGGCGTCGGCGGCGCTAAAGAGCACCTGCTGGGTCTCGGGGTCCCAAGCGCCCCAGGCGTAGCCTCCCACCACCCGCGTCGGCACGTCGACGGCGCGCAGCAGCACCGCCAGGGCGGCAGCGAAAAATTCGCAGTGGCCGCGGTGTGAGACGAAAAGAAAGTCGACCAAAGGATCGGCCGCCTGCGCCGCAGGAGTCTGCAGCGCATAGGTGGCGTGCTGCCGCAGATAATGTTGCAGGCGCGCAACCTTGGCGGCCGCCGTCGAGGCCCCCGTCACCGTCGCGGCCGCAAGGGCGGCGATGCGTGGATCGAGCTCAGCGGGCAGCGCCAAAAAGCGCGCCGTGAAGGCGGGTGGCAGCGGCGTGTTGGCGCTGGCCGCGGCAGCCCCTTGCTGCTCTGGCAGCAGCCGACTGCCCGAGACGCGGTAGCGCAGCGGCGCCTCCGAGGGCAGCATCAGCAGCAGCTCGCCCAGCGGCGAGCGCCCCAGGGCATTGGCGCCGCCGGCGCTGGGCAAAAGTTGCGCCTCGGTGACGGCGCCGAGGCTGAAGAGCACCTGCTCGCCGAGCAGCTGCATCGCCACTTCGTAGGAAGCCCGCGGCGCCGCATCCGCCGCCAGCGCCAGCCACGCTGGGGCCAGCGGTGCGCCCTCTAAACGGCGCTCGAAGGTGCCGCTGGGGCGGTCGGCGTCAAGCACCACCCCGCGCAGGTAGAGGCCGTCGCGGTAGGCGGCGGCGCCGACGCCGCGCAGCCGCACCAAGATCTCCTCGGGGTCGCCCGCGCCGCGCGGCGCCTCTCCCAGGCCAACGCGGGTGGCAAGGGCCCGGCCTTGGCGGCCGAAGAGCCGCTGGCCCGGCCCCCACAGGCGCGGCAGCAGCAAGAAGCTCAGGGCGGCGGTCCCCAAGAGAAGAAACAGCAGCCCGCTCAAGGTGGCGACGAAGGCGCGGTCGACCCGCGCCGTGCGGCGCCACGGCGGCGGCGCATGCGGCGGCCGCGGCCAGACGCCGTAGGCCAGCTGCTGGCACCACAAAACGGCCGCCAGCGCGACGCTGCCGAGCAGCGCCAGCGGCACCGCCCACTCGGCCTCCTGCCGCAGACAGCCCACCAGCAGCGCCACACAAGCAAGCAGGACCGCTTGGCCGTCGCGCCGGCGGCTGCGCGGCGCCCCCAGGGCACGCAGCAGGGTGGCCAAGAAGAACTGCAGGGCGGTGCAGAGGTCGGCGCGCTGCTGCAGCAGGTCGACCATCGCGCCGAGGGCCAGCGGCGCCCCCGCTGCGGCCGCGACCAGCCGCTGCACGCGGCTGGCCGGTCCAACGCAGCCGCTGCGCTGCGCGCGGACGAGCCCCAGTCCCCCAACCGCCAGCAGGCCGCCGGCGATGCCCCAGGCGGGGCCACACCCGTGCAGCGCGGCGAGCAGCGCGGCGCCGACCAAGCCCGCAAGACAGAGCTCGTGCAGCGCCGCCAGGCTCATGCGCGTTGTCCCTGCACCGTCGCAGGCGGCGGCGGCAGCGCCAGGGCATGGCGGTTGCGACCGGCGCGGGCGGTAAGGCCCGCGCCGGCGAAGGCGACCTGCGGCAGCGCCCCCAACTGGCGCGGCAGCGGCGGCAGCGGCGCCCGAGGATTGAGGCGGGCACAGCCGAGCAGCAGGCCCCGCCGCCCCGCCGCCCCACGCCGCAGCCCTAAAACGAGGCCGTGGCTGTAAACCGCCACTCCAAATCCGGCCGCCAGCAGCGCCTCGCCGAGGCTGCAGAAGCAGGCGATGGCGTGCTCCTGCAGCGCCGGATCGGCGGCCCGCTGCAGCTGCAGGCAAAGCAGCAGGTCGCGCGCCACCACCGCCTCCGGCTCCACCACCAGGGCGCGGCCGCTGCGTGCACTGCGCCGCCAGGCGATACGCCGGACGTCGTCGCCGCTGCGGTAGGGGCGCAGGGAGAAGAACTCCTCGCCGGCGCCGGCCTGCGACAGCGGCGCGCTGCCCAGCTGGCTCTGCAGCGGGCCGACGGCGTGGCCGACGTCCACCGCCGCCGGCGCGCACCACAGCGGCGGCAGCGCCGCCGCGGCCAGGGTGCGCGCCTGCGCCAATAGGCCGAAGGGGGCCGCACTGCACAGGCGCAGCTGTTGCGGCTGCAACAGGCCGCGGCGCTGCGGCAGCCATTGGAGCTGCAACAGCTGCTGCTGGCGCGGCAGCAGCACGAGCAAGGGATCGAGGTCGACCTGCTCCCGGTGCTGGTCGCCCACCAGCGTCAGGCTGCCACCCAGGCCGTAGGCCGGCAGCAGGTGGCCGCGGTGGCGCAGCCAAAGAACCAGGTGGCTGGCTTTGCCGACGCGCGGCAGCCGCGCGCTCGCCGCCGCAGGCGCCAGCTGCAGTCGCCACAACATCATCACCCCGACGCCGCGCGACAGGGCACACAGCGCCGACAGCAGCCCGACGACAAAAAACAACAGGTTGTTGCCGCTGACGATGGCGCCGGGCAGTGCCAAAGCCAGCGCCGCCATCGCCAGCCAGCCGGCGGCGGTGAGGCGCTGCGCGCGCGGCTTGCGCAGCCACGCCCGCAGGCGCGCGGCCCTCAGCGCGGCGCCACCAGCTCGTCCAGCAGCGCCTGGACGACGTGGGCGGCGGCGGCCGTTCCCTCGCCCTGCTGCAAGATCAGCCGATGGCCCAGACAGGGTGCCGCCATCGCTTTGACGTCGTCAGGCAAGACGAAGTCGCGCCCGTCTAAAAGCGCCCAGGCACGGCACAGCTGCATCAGCGCCAGAGCCCCGCGAGGCGAGCAGCCGAGTAGAATTTCGCGGTGGCGGCGGCTGGCCTGCACCAGGTCGAGGACGTACTGGCCCACCGGGCGACTCACCTGCACCGCACGACAGCGCGCCTGCAGCGCGGCGAGGCGCGCCGGGTCGAGCAGCGGCAGTAGCTCGGCGACTTTGGCGTCGCCGCCGGGCCGCTGCAACAGCAGCTCGAGCTCGGCCGCGGGCGGCGGGTAGCCGACCGCCAGGCGCACCATGAAGCGGTCCAGCTGGCTCTCCGGCAAGGGGTAGGCGCCGTGGTGCTCGACCGGGTTCTGGGTCGCCAGCACGCAGAAGGTGGGGGACAGGTGGAAGGTTTGGTCGTCGACGCTCACCCTTCCCTCGGCCATCGCCTCGAGCATGGCGCTCTGCGTCTTCGGCGAGGCACGGTTGATCTCGTCGGCCAGCACCAGGTCGGCAAAAATGGGTCCCTTGTGAAAGCGCAGGCCCCCCTGCGGCTCGAGCACCTGCACCCCCAACACGTCGGAGGGCAGCATGTCGGCGGTGAACTGCAGGCGTGAGAACCTACAGCCGAGCACCTGGGCAAAGGCGCGGGCCAAGGTCGTCTTGCCTACCCCGGGGACGTCCTCCAGCAGCACGTGGCCACCGGCCACCATCGTCGCCACCAAGCTGCGCACGAGCTCGGGATGGCCCAAAACGGCCTTGCCTATGGCGGCGGCCACGTCGTGCAGGGCGGCGGCGGCGGCGGCCGTCGACGGTAGCGGCAGCGACGGCGTGGGGTCGGGTGACATCGTCCGAGAGAGGTTATAAGAGTGGCAGCCTCTCCACCAACAAACGGCAAAACGAGGCCCCATGCACCCCCGCCTGCACCTCATCGACGGCAGTGGCTACATTTTCCGCGCTTACTACGCCATCCGGCCGCTCAGCACCCGCGCCGGGCTGCCCACCAACGCTGTGATGGGCTTCGCCCGCATGCTGCTCAAACTTTTGCGCGAGGCGCAGCCGCAGCTGTTGGGCATCGCCTTCGACACCGCCGCCAAAAACTTTCGTCACGACATCTATGCCGCCTACAAAGCCAACCGGGAGCAGCCACCCGAGGACCTGCAGCCGCAGTTCGCCCTCATCCACGAGCTCGTCGAGGCGATGCAGATCCCCGTGCTTTTGCAGGAGGGCTTCGAGGCCGACGACCTGATCGCCTCGCTGTGCCGCCAGGCGCGCGCCGCGCAGCACCCGGTGACGGTGGTCAGTGCCGACAAAGATCTGATGCAGCTGGTCGACGACGAGGTCGCCATGTACGACCCCTTGGGCGATCGCACCTTCGACGCCGCGGCAGTGGAGCAAAAATTTGGCGTGCCGCCGGGGCGCATCGCCGATCTGTTGGCGCTGGCTGGCGACAGCAGCGACAACGTTCCCGGCGTCCCCAGCGTCGGGCCCAAGACCGCCGCCCGCCTGCTCAACGCCTACGGCGACCTCGAGGGCGTCTTGCGCGCCCTGCCCACCCTCGCCAAGCTCAAAGCCGCCGAGCGCGCCGTCTTGACCCACCAGGCGCAGGCGCGCCTGTCGCAGCGCCTCACCCGCCTCGACGACCACGCCCCGATCACCCTGGAGCTGGACAAACTGCGCTATCGACAGCCAGATCCGGAGCGCCTGGGGCCGCTGCTGCACCGCCTCGAGGCGCACGGCCTGCTGCGCGACTTGGCCCCCAATTGGCGGCCGCCGGGCAGCGCCCCCGCGCGCGGCCCCGACGCGGCCTGCACCGGC
>JBBSTS010000004.1:0-15387 GCA_038235675.1 Myxococcota bacterium
TCCGGCTCTTTCCCCCCCCCGCGCGGGGGTCTTTAAAGATCCCCGGCGGGGCGGGGGCCGCTGCGGGGGGGGCCCCGGGGGCCACCCCCCCGGGGGCCCCCCCGCCGCGGTGGCGGGCGCACAGCACCACGCAGTCCTCGGCGTCGAAGGGACCGAAGGTGGCGGCGTCGACCACCAGGTAGTCGTTGCCCAGCGCGTGGTACTTGCAGAAGCTGCGGCGCCAAAGCAGCGCCGACTCAATCACAGCAGCAGTGCGGCAGGTCCAAAAGTACTGGCACGATCACTGGTCGGCGCTCGAACTCGCGTTTGAACAGCCGGCGCAACACCGAGCGCACCGCCTCGCTGCGGGCCTCCGTGCTGGCCGGTGAGCGCAGCGCATCGAGGGCCGCGTGGACCTGCTTGGTGGCACGGCCGATGAAGGCGACGTCGTCGCCACCCTTCTCGAAGATGCCGCGCGAAGCCAACTGCACCGACGACAGCCGCCGACCCTCGCCGCTGAACACCGCCACCGCGACGACGACGCCACCCTCGCTGAGGTACTGGCGCTGCTTGAGCACCGCCTCGCCGACGTCGCCGATCCCTTTGCCGTCGACGAAGATCACCCCCGCCTCGATGGGTTTTTCGCGTTTGAGGGTAAGGGTGCCGTCCTTCTGCCGGAAGAGGGCCAGCGGTTGGCCGTCCTCGACCACCACCGCGTTGGCCTCGGCGACGCCACTTTTGCGCGCCAGCTCAGCGTGGCGCACCATGTGGCGCAGCTCGCCGTGCAGCGGCAGGAAGAACTGCGGTCGACACAGCTCGATCATCTCGCGCTGCTCGTCGTTGAAGCCGTGGCCAGAGCTGTGCACGCGCGCGTCGTGGTCGCCGACGACGTCGGCGCCGCGGCGGAAGAAGTTGTTGATCACGTCGCCGATGGCCAACTCGTTGCCGGGGATGCGCCGCGAGCTCATGATCACCATGTCGCCACGGTCGACGCGCAGCGGCGCCAGCTGGCCGTAGCTTAGGCGCGTCATCGCCGAGCGCTCCTCGCCCTGGCTGCCGGAGGCGAGCACCACCAGGCGCTCGGGCGGGATGCTGTTGAACTCCTGCGCGTCCACCAACATGTTGGGGTCGGCGTCGAGGAAGTTGTGCGTCATGCCGGTTTCGAGGGCGCGCTGCATGCCACGTCCCACCGCCATCACCTTTCGGTTGCCGTGCGCCGCAGCGTCGAGCACCGCCTGGATGCGATCGATGTGGCTGGCAAAGGTGGTCAAAAACACCCGCTTGGGCGCCTTGCGGATGAGCTCACGCAGAGTCTGGCCGACCTCGCGCTCGCTCCAGGTGTGGCCGTCCTTCTCCGAGTTGGTCGAGTCGCTGCACAGCAGCGCGATCCCCTCGTCGCCGTATTCGCGCAGGCCCTGTAGGTCGGTGTGGCGGCCGTCGAGCGGGTGCGGGTCGATCTTGAAGTCGCCGGTGTGCAACACGGTGCCGGCAGGGGTACGGATGGCCAGCGCCACCGCGTCCGGAATCGAGTGGGTCACCGCCAACGGGTCGATGGTGAAATCGCCGAGGGTAAAGACCTCGCGGTCGTTCATCGGCATCAGTCGCTCGAGGTGCTCGGGCATGTCGCGCAGCTTGTTGCGCAGCAGCAGCTCGGTGAAGGGCGTCGAGTAAATCGGCGCAGGCAGCCGCCCGAGGATAAACGGCAGCGCGCCAGTGTGGTCCTCGTGCCCGTGGGTGATCACGTACCCGCGCAGCTTATGTCGCCGCTTGAGCAGGTAGGCGATGTTCGGGATCACGTAGTCGACGCCGAACTGTTCGTGGGTAGGAAACAGCACCCCTGCGTCGACCACGATCAGGTCTTGGGCCGTCTCATAAGCCATCATGTTGCCGCCGATATGTCCTAGGCCCCCGAGGGGGACTATCCGCAGCAACGCCTCGTCTAATCCAGATGATGAAGTCACGCCGCTCCTATAACGTCTTGTGCCCGCCATTCGCCAGAGGTGGCCGTCATTTTCGCCAACAGGCCTTCGGCAGGCACGCCTGAGCCCGTTTGAGACCCTCTGGCGCGACGCCGCAGACGTGCCCCTCTGCCTGCAGCAGCGCCACCAGGGCCTCGGTGGCAACGTTGCCGGACGCGCCAGGGGCATAGGGGCAGCCGCCGAGGCCGCCGACGCTGGCGTCGAAAGAAACGATCCCCTCGTGCAACGCGGCGCGGCAGTTGGCCACCGCCCGCCCATAGGTGTCGTGACAGTGCAGGCTCAGGCAGCTGGCCGGAAGCCGCGCCAACAACAGGTCGAGCAGGCGGACGATCTCCTTCGGCGTCGCCTTGCCGAGCGTGTCGCCAAGCGACAGGTCGTCCACCCCCAAGTCACGCAGACGCTGGCAAACCTGCAGCACGCGCGCCGGAGCGATGGGTCCTTCGTAGGGGCACCAAAAGGCACAGGAGACGTAGCCACGCAGCTGCAGACGGGCCGCCTTGACGGCCTGCGCCACCGGCTGCATGCGCACGAAGGTGGTGGCGACGTCGGCTGCCACGTTTTTTTGACTAAAGGTGTCGCTGGCGGCGGTAAAGAGGCTGATCTTGTCCAGCCCCGCCGCTTCGGCGCGCTGCCAGCCGCGCAGGTTGGGGATCAGGGCCGAGTAGGTTACCCCCGCCCGGCGGCGGATCTGTTGGCAGACGGCCTGTGCGTCCTGCATCTGCGGCACCCAGCGCGGCGCCACGAATGCCGCCACCTCCACTTCGTCGACGCCGCTCTCGGAGAGGGCGTCGATGAAGGCAACCTTCTGTGCCGTCGAGATGGGCACCGCCAAATTTTGCAGGCCGTCGCGCGGCCCAACTTCGACCACACGTATCACCTCAGTCGAGCCGCAGCAGCCGCTCGCCGGCCCGCACCCTTTGATCTACCCCGGCGCTGAGGCCATGGACCCGGCCGGCGACGGGCGCCAGCAGGCGATACTCCATCTTCATCGCCTCGACGATCGCCAACAGTGCCCCCGCCGCCACCTCGTCGCCCTCGGCGACCGCCACATGGGTGAGCCGGCCAGTCATCGGCGCGCGCACCTCGGGGTCGGCGTCGCCGCCTGCCGCGTCCCTTCGCCTCGCCGTCGGCGGCGCCGGCGGCGCCAGCGTCAGGGTGCGGCCACGGTGGCTCAGGTAAGTCACGGGTTGGCCGTCGGCGTCGCGGCCGACGGCCATCGCCACGCGCTGCGGTGGGGTCCCGGGGACGATGAGATATTCCAGCACCTCAGGCCTCCTCACCACGCGAGGTTCGCCACGGGCTGTAGGGATCGCCCCCGTCGACGAGCGCCCCGCCCGCAGCCGGCGCAGCGGCCGACGACCGCGCCGAGAGGTCGGCGGCGGCGGCCTGCAGCGTCGCATGCGGCGGCGGCGGCGTCCACCTCCAGCCCTCGAGGGTGGTGGTGAAGGTCTCGCCCTGCACGAAGGCGTCGCTGGCGAGCAGGTCCAAGAGGTAGCCCTGGTTGGTGGCCAGCCCCAGCAGGTGCACCTCGGCGAGGGCGGCACGCAGCTTGCGACGCGCCCCTTCACGGGTGGGGGCGTGGGCAATCAGCTTGGCGAGGAGGCCGTCGAAGTCGACCCCCACCTCTTGGCCGGCCTGCAGGCCGCTGTCGACGCGGATCCCCGGCCAGTGCGGAAAGTGCACCACAAGTGCCTGGCCACTGCTGGGCAAAAAATCGTGCCCGGGGTCCTCGGCCACCAGGCGCGCCTCGATGGCGTGGCCGCGCGCCGTCGGCAGGCTAGGGAGCGCGCCGCCGGCGGCGAGCAGCAGCTGCGTCGCCACCAGGTCGATCCCCAGCGTCAGCTCGCTGACCGGGTGCTCCACCTGCAGGCGCGGGTTGACCTCGAGAAAATAAAAGGTCGTCGGCGCAGTCAGAAGAAATTCGACCGTGCCGAGGCTGCGGTAACCGGCGGCCTCGCCGAGGGCGACGGCGGCGGCGTGCAGCTGCGCACGGGTCGTCGGCGTCAGGCAGGCCGCTGGCGCCTCCTCGACCCCCTTTTGGTAGCGTCGCTGCAGGCTGCACTCGCGGTCGCCCAGCGCCAACACCCGTTGACCGTCGCCAACGATCTGCACCTCGATGTGGCGCGCTGGCGACAAAAACTTTTCCACCAACAGGCGGTCGTCGGCGAAGGCGCGCCGTGCCTCGCGCTGCGCTGCAGCGAAGGCCTCCTCGAGGTCTGCCTCGGCGAGCAGCCGCCGCATCCCCTTGCCGCCGCCGCCGCCGGCCGCCTTGAGCAGCAGCGGCAGCCCGAGCCGCGCCATCTGCGCCCGCAGCGCCTCGACGTCGGCACAGGCGGAGGCGCCGGGGACCACCGGCACGCCGCAGCGCTCGGCCAAGGCGCGTGCAGCACGCTTGTCCCCCAGCGCCCGCATGCTGGCGGCGCTCGGGCCAATGAACGTCAGGCCCGCCGCCTCGCAGGCCTCCACGAAGGCGGCACTTTGCGACAAAAACCCATAGCCGGGGTGTACCGCGGTGGCGCCGCTCTGCTGCGCTGCCGCGATGAGGCAGGCGCCATCGAGGTAGGAAGAGTTTTGCGGCAGGGCGACCGCGGTGTCGGCCAAAAAAACGTGCGGGGCCTGCGCCTCGTCGGGACCGTAAACGGCGACGCCGCGTACCCCCAGCTCGCGCAGGGTGGTGAAAATGCGGCAGGCCACCTCGCCGCGGTTGGCGACCAAGACGATCATGAGGCGACGAAGCTCGCCGGTCGGCGGGCAAAGAACGCGGCAATCCCCTCCTGGGCTTCGGTCCCTTCGCGCACCTCGGCAAGCAGCTCGGCCGCTGCCCGCGGCTGAGCCGCCGCCGGCAGGGCCAGCAGCGTCGGCAGCGCCAGCTTGACGACGCGAAGCGCCTGCGGCCCGCCGCGCAGCAGCTGCCCACACAGCGCCGTGACCGCCGCGTCGAGCTGCGCCGCCGGCACGACCTTGTGGACCCAGCCCAGCGCCGCTGCGTCGGCAGCGCACAGGCGCTCGGCGGTCAAGAACAGCCGCAGCGCCGGCCCCAGGCCCAGGCGCCGCACAACCCAGGGCGCGATGGTGGCCGGCACCAGCCCCAGCCGCACCTCGCTGAAACAAAACTCGGCCGCTTCGCTGGCGACCACCAGGTCGCAGGCGGCACAGAGGCCGGCGCCGCCGCCGAGGGCGGCGCCCTGCACCCGCGCGACGCTCACCTGCGGCGCCTCTGCCAGGGCCGTAAAACAGGCCGCCAGAGCCAGGGCCTGCGCACGATTGGCGGCGGGGTCGGCGGCGCCGGCGGCAGCCATCTCTTGCAGGTCGCCGCCGGCGCAGAAGGTGGGGCCGCGGCTGTGCACCACCACCACCCGCACCGTGGCTGGCAGGGCCTGCACGGCATCGCGCAGCGCCTCCACCAGCGCCACCGACAGGGCGTGGCGAGCGGCCGGCCGCTGCAGCTCAAGGTGCACGACCGCGCCCTTTTCACGTATCGCCAGCGGCAACATCAGAAGCGGAAGACCGGCGCCGCCGGCGCCCCAGGGGCGGGCTCCACCCGCGTCGGCGCGTTGAGGCAGGCCGACAGCGCCAGCGCCAGAGTCTGGCGCGTCTGCGCCGGGTCGATGATGCCGTCGTCCCACAGCTGCGCGCTGGCGAAGGTGGCGTCGCTCTGGCTGGCGTACTGCTTTAGCACCGGCGCCCGGATGGCCTGCTGCTCGGCCGCCGTCAGCGGCGGCGCCCCGGCCCCCTGGCGCTGCGCCTCTTTGAGCTGCAGCAGAACCTGCGCCGCCTGCTCGGCGCCCATCACCGACACCTTGGCGTTTGGCCAGGCGAACAAAAAGCGCGGCCCGAAGGCACGGCCGCACATGGCGTAGTTGCCGGCGCCGTGCGAGGCGCCCAGCATCACGGTCAGCTTGGGGACGGTGGCCGTCGCCACCGCCTGCACCATCTTGGCGCCATCTTTGGTGATCCCCGCCTCTTCCTCGGCTCGCCCCACCATAAAGCCGGTGATGTTTTGCAAAAAGATGAGCGGCACGCCGCGTTGTTCGCACAGCTGGACGAAATGGGCCCCTTTTTGGCCGCAGGCACCGAAGAGGACGCCGTTGTTGGCGAGCACCCCCACTGGGTAGCCGTGCAGGCGCCCGAAGGCGCAGACGAGGTTGGGACCATAGGCGGCCTTGAAGGGGCTGAAGCGGCTGCCGTCGAGCAGCCGCGCCAAGATCTCGCGCACGTCGTAGGGCTGGCGTGGGTCGGCGGGGACCAGGCCGTAGAGCTCTTCGGCCGGGTAGAGCGGCGCCTCGGGCGGCGTCACAGCCAGGGTCGTGCGTTTGCAGCCGCCGAGGCGCCCGACCACCTCGCGCGCCAGGCGCAGGGCGTGGGCCTCGTCGTCGGCGACGTGGTCGACCACCCCGGAGCGCTCGGCATGCATGTCGGCCCCGCCCAGATCCTGGGCGCTGACTTCCTCGCCGGTGGCGGCGCGCACCAGCGGCGGTCCGGCGAGGTAGATTGTGCCGTTGCCGCGCACGATGATGTTCTCGTCCGCCATCGCTGGGACGTAGGCGCCACCGGCGGTGCACATCCCCAGCACCACGGCGATCTGGGCGATCCCCATGGCGCTCATCTGCGCCTGGTTGGCGAAAATCTTACCGAAGTGCTCCTGATCGGCGAAGGTTTGCGCCTGCAGCGGCAAAAAAATCCCACCTGAGTCCACCAAGTAGACGCAGGGCAGGCGATTCTGCCGCGCGATGGCCTGGGCCCGCAGATGTTTTTTGATCGATTCGGGGAAGTAGGTGCCGCCTTTGACGGTGGGATCGTTGGCCACCACCATGCATTCGCGCCCCGCGACCCGGCCGATGCCGCTGACCACCCCGGCGCCCGGCACCGGCGAGGGGTGGCGGCCGTAGGCCGCCAGGGCGCTGAGCTCCAAAAATGGCGTCTGCGGGTCGAGCAACAGGGCCAGGCGCTCGCGCACCAGCAGCTTCTGCCGCGCGCGCTGCGTTGCCACCGCAGCCGCACCGCCACCGGCCTTGGCCTCGTCAAGTCGCCCCTGCAACAGCTCCACCTGACGCCGCATGGCCGCTGCGTTGGTGGCAAATTCTGGCGACTGCACCACCAGCTGGCTGACGAAGGCATTCGACATGCCGCCAACCTATCGCAGCGGCCCGAAAGGAACCAGGGATCTTTGAGGTGGCTTTTAGACCGAAAAACTTTTGCCGCAGCCGCACTGCTTGACGATGTTGGGGTTGTCGATCTTGAAGCCGGACTCGTCCAGCGTCTCGACGTGGTCGACGCGCGTGCCGTTCAAAAAAGTGGCACTGTGCGGGTCGACGACGATGCGAATGCCGTTCTGCTCGTCGATCCAGTCGTCGTTGCAGGGCGCCTCGGCAAAGTCGAGCTGCACTTCCATCCCCGAGCACCCTCCCCCGAGCACGCCAACGCGCAGCGCATGGCCCTCGAGCTCCTCCGCGGCCAGCGCCAGACGTACCTGCTCGCACGCATGCGGGGTCAGGTGAACCGGGAAAGGTGCCAGGGGCACATCGGCCGCATCGTGGGTGGTCTGAATGTCGAGCATGGAGTTGAGTATAGCTGCAAAAGGCGCCTTGGCAACTCCTCTTTAAGGAGCCGCGTCGCTCTAGCCGCCGGCGACGACCTTCTCGACTTCAGAGGCAAAATCTTCCGACTTGCGCTCCAGTCCCTCTCCCAGGCCGAAGCGGACGAAGCGGCGGATGACGATGCGCTCGCCAATCTTGGCGACCAGCTCGCTCTGCACCTGCTCGACCGTCTTGTCGGGCTGTTTGACAAATGCCTGCTCCAGCAAGCAGATCTCCTGGAAGAACTTGCCCAGGCGCCCAACCAACATCTTCTCGGCCACCGCCTCGGGCTTGCCCGACTCGCGGATCTGCTCGCGCAGCACCTGGCTCTCGCGCTCCACCTCTTCGGCCGGGACCTCCTCGCGGCGGACGTAGCGCGGGCTGGTGGCGGCGACGTGCATTGCCACGTCGCGCACGAAGGACAAAAAGTCGTCGTTGCGGCCGACGAAGTCGGTCTCGCAGTTGACTTCGACCAGCACGCCGATCTTACCGCCGGCATGGATGTAGCTGCCAACGGCGCCCTCCGAGGCGATACGGCCGGCCTTCTTGGACGACGCCGACAGGCCTTTTTTACGCAAGAAGTCGACCGCTCTTTCGACGTCGCCGTCGACCTCAGACAGTGCGCGTTTGCAGTCCATGATGCCGGCACCGGTCTTGGCGCGCAGGGCGTGAACAGATTGAGCCGTGATCTGCATGAAATCCTACCTAAAAAGTGGGGCGCCGTCGCCGCAGCGACGGCGGGATTAGCCGCGAGCGGCCGAAGATTTACGGGGCTCGGCGTCGGCGTCGGCGGGCACAGCCGCAGGCGCCGCCTTGGCGTCGGCCTCACTGGGGGCGGCTGCGGCGGGCTGGCTGCGCACCACCTCGACCTGGGCGCCGCTGGGCGTCTGGCGGGGCGGCCGCGGCGCGTTGCTGCTGCGCTCGGTCTTGGAGGCCTCGTCGCGCTCGGCGCGGCGCTGCTTCTCTTCCGCCTGGCGCTCGACCAGGTGGGCCTCATGGACGGCGTCACCGACGATGCTCGCCTCGGCTGCCTTGCTGACGAAGATGCGGATGGCGCGGATGGCGTCGTCGTTCCCTGGGATCGGGTAGTCGATGGCCTCCGGGTCGCAGTTGGTGTCGACCACGGCGACGATGGGGATGCCCAGCTTCAGCGCCTCGGCCACGGCAATGTGCTCTTTTTTGATGTCGACGATGAAAACCGCGCCGGGCAGCTTTGACATGTCTTTGATGCCGCCGAGGTTCTTCTCCAGCTTGATGCGCTCGCGGGTGTGCAGCAGCACCTCTTTTTTGGTCAGCTTCTCGAAGGTACCGTCGCCGGCCATCTTCTCGATGTTGCGCAGGCGATCGATGCTGGCTTTGATGGTGCGGTAATTGGTCAACGTGCCGCCCAACCAGCGGCTGTTGACGAAGAACTGCTTGGAGCGCAGGGCTTCTTCGGCGACCACTTCCTGGGCCTGCTTCTTGGTGCCGACGAAGAGGATCTTCTCGCCACGGCCGACGACGTCGACCATGAATTTGAAGGCCTTGTCGAAGAGCGGCACCGTCTTCTGTAGGTCGATGATGTAGATGCCGTTGCGGGCCCCGAAGATGTAAGGCTTCATCTTTGGGTTCCAACGGTTGGTCTGATGGCCGAAGTGGACGCCCGCTTCGAGCATTTCGCGCATGGTGAGCTCTGGCATGATTTTTTCCTCGCGGTTGCTGGGGTAACCCATCCGCCGCGTTGCCCCTCTTTTGTAACAGCCGTTCAACCCCTGCATGGCCACCGTGAGGTCACCGTGTAGAAGCACCGCGTGGCTGTTGAGACAGCGCGTGTGGCGTTGTTGGCCACGGCCCCTACGGCCGCGAGCCAAGAAATTTTGCGAGCCGAGAGCCTAGCATGCTCGTCTGAGCGGCGCAACGCCCGTCTCGCCTTGACGGCACGCTAACACCCGCCATCTGACTTGGCTACCCTTGGGTCGATGGGCCGCCATCCGCTATAGTGCCGATGTATGCGACTTCCTACATCGTGGCGGCGACGCGCGACGGCGCTGTTGGGGGTCGTCTGCCTGCTTGCCTTGCCGCAGGCGGCCGCCGCCGCCGGCAAAGTGGCCTTCGTGGTGCAGCCCGGTCCGCCGGGCAGCGCCGCGGCTCTCGCCGCCCACCTGGCGCGGCCGCTGCAGCAGCGGGGCCTATCCCTGCTGCCCGGCGCCCGCTACCGCAGCGCCGCGCGTGCGGAGCACGTCGACGCCGCCCACCTGCTCGACCCGGACGCGGTGATCTTGGCGGCCCACCGCGCCAAGGTGCGCTGGGTGCTGGTTGTGGCCCCCTCGGCCGACCGCGACCTGCGCAGCTCGCGGCGCCGCCCACGGTGGATCTACGCCACCCGCGTCGTGCTCCTCGCCGGCGACACCGGCGAAGAGCTCTTCAACCGCCGCTACCCGCAGCCGCAGCGGACCCTGCAGCGCAGCCAGGGGCGCCTCATCCTGCGCGACCTGCTGCCGCTGCTCGGCGGCGCAGCTCTGCCGGCGGCCCGGCGCCGCATCGCCCTATCGGCGCCGCCGCTCGAGCCGCTGCCCCCCGCCTATCTGCCGGAGGCGCAGTTCGAAGCCGGCGAGCTCGACCCGCGCCAGGCCCACATCCCTTTCGGCAGCCGTAACGTGCCGGAGGCCGCGTTGCCGCGGCTGACCGAAATGGCCGCCGACGCTGCGCCGCCAGCCGCAAAGCTCGACCTGTCGCGCCACCGAACGCCACTGCGCCTGACCCTCAGCCCCAGCGCCTACGTCCGCCGGGGGCAGGTAAAAAGCCGCCCGGGGCTGACGCCGCCGAGCTACGGGCCCCGCCGCGGCGTCGCGGCGCCGGTCTTCTTTCGCATCGACCTGCGGGTCGAGCTCTACCCTTTTGCTTTTTATCCCGCCGACAGCTGGGTCGAAGGCTTCGGCGGGCACCTGCAGCTGGGCGTCGGCTCGGTGCGCACCAAGGTGCGCCAGCCGCGGCTCGACGACGTGTTGGTCACCAGCGTCGTCGGCGGCGGCGGCGGCGGCCTGCACTATCGCTTCGTCGGCTGGCACTCCAAGCACGCCCCAGACCTGCTGCTCAAGCTGGGCGGCGCACGTTACTGGTTTCCGCTGACACAGCTGCAGTTTCCCAGCCTCGGCTACGTCTCCCCCTACGTCGGCGGCTCCCTCGAGGTGCCGATCGTCGCCGGCCTGCAGGCCTTCGCCGACTTCACCTACCAGTTTCGCCTCATCGGCGAGGCAGGCGCCCATCGCCTGGGGGTGCAGGTCGCGCCCGGCACCGGCAGCGAGGGCCTCGCGGGGCTGCGGCTGACGGTGCTGGAGAACCTGCAGCTCAGCGCCGCCTACCAGCGCGTCGCCTATCGCCTGCCCTTCGTGGGCCTCACCGGCCTCGATGGCCCGCTGCAGTACGCCAACGTGCAGCTACAGGACGTCTATCAGGCGCTGATGCTGGGGATCGGCTTCGCCCTCTGAAAGGCACTTGTCATGTGCTGCAATGTAGGTGTATAACCTTTCTCAGGTGCCCGTAGATGGGCGCCTGAATGGCAGTACCATGAAGTTCCTCAATAAGCTCAAATCCTTCAAAACCCTCTTCGCTGGCTCCGACGGCGGGCGCGCTCAGCTGCAGACCGCGGCCCGCTTCCCCGAGCTCGCCCAGGCCGACTACCTGCGCCGCCTGCTGCGCGACCAGCGCGACACCGCCTACGGCCGCGCGCACGCTTTTGACGCGGTGCGCAGCGTCGCCGACTACCAGGCGCAGGTGCCCATCGTCGACTACGAGACCCTACGCCCCTGGTTGGCCGAGATCGAGCGTGGCATCGCCAACGTCTTGGTGGCCGAGCCGGTCTTGTGCCTGCGACAGAGCGCCGGTGGCAGCAAGCGCCTGCCAGTTACCCGCCGCCTGCAGGCGGAGCAGGCGGCCGCCCTGCGGCCCTTCTTGGCCGACTGGCTGGCGCTGCAGAAGGAGACGGCGGGGCGGCCGTGGCTGTGGCAGGCCCTCGCGGCCGACGACGCCCCCTCTTTGGGCGCCGTGCCGCTGCTGCAGGCGGCGGCCCAGCATCCCGCGAAGCTGCTCGGCGGCAGCCTGGCAGCGCAGCTGCGCGGCATGGGGCTGTGTACCCCAAAGTCGCGCGGCCGAGCGCGCTTCACCTTGCTGTCACGCCTGCTCGCGCAGGTCGACCTGGCAGCGATGAGCCTCGGCGACCCAGTCCAGGCCAAGGCCCTCTTCGACCTTTTGCATACCCATCTGCCCGAGCTGCTCAAGCAGCTGTCGCCAGAGCGCCGCGCTGAGGTGGCCAAGCTGGCAACCCAAGGGCCGCTGGTTGCCCGGCAGCTGTGGCCGCAGCTGCAGCGGGTAAGCCTCTGGCAGGAGGGCAGCATGGCCGCCGGCGCCACCGACTTGTCCCCCTTTTTCGTCGGCATCGCCCTTCAAACGGCGCCGCTGCAGGGCGCCGAAGCGACCCTGACGGTGCCGGAGGTGTCGGTGCCCGGGCAGGCCGCGCAGAGGGGCGCGCCGCTGGCGCTGCGCAGCCACTTCTTTGAGTTCATCGACCTGCGCCAGCCGCGCGCCAGGCCACGTTTGGCGCATCAGCTCGAAGAGGGCGGCCTCTACGTGCCGGTGGTGACCACTGCCGGCGGCCTGTATCGCTACCGTCTACAGGACGTGGTGGAATGCACCGGCTTCTGGCAGCGGGCGCCGCGCCTGGCCTTCGTCGACAGGGCCCGTGACGACCGCGCCCTGAGCGACGCGGTCCTGCAGCGCGCAGCCTAAGCGCCAAGCCCTCGCGAGGCTGCCGCAAAGATCTGGAGACGGGGCATCAGAGCTCGGCAAGGACCTGCTGCGGCCACGACTTGGCGTCGACCGCCATCTGGACGCTGTGAATTTTTCCCTGCGGGTCGATCACCACGCCAATGCGCTTGAAGGTTTTGGCGCCGACATCCTCACAGGCGCCATAGGCCAGGCCCATGCGCCGCTCAACGTCGCAGAGCAAGGAAAACGTAAAGTGATATTTTTTGACGAAGGCGGCGTTGGCCGCGGGCGTATCGACGCTGACGCCATAGATCACCGCCTTCTTCTTGGCAAAGTCGGCACTCAAATCGCGAAAGCTGCAGCCCTCGGCGGTACAGCCGGGAGTGTCCGCTTTGGGAAAAAACCAAAGGACCACGGTCTTGCCGGCCAGATCGGCCAGGCGCACGACCTTGTCGTGGTGGTCTTGGACCGTGAAATCGGGGGCGCGGTCGCCTTTTTTCAACATGCTTGCTCTCCTTGCCGGGTTGGGCGGCCGAGCCTAAATCATCGCCGCCACGTTTGCAAAACTGCGCCACTGCTCTATACCTGACGGATGGTGCGCGACCTACTGCAGTTTTGTCTGGCAGAAAACAAAGCATGGAACCTGACCACCGCCCTTTTGGTGTTGCTGCTCACCTGCAGCGGTCTGCGGCTGCTGCAGATCGTCTTGATCCGCCGCCTGGGGCGCACGGCCCCCCACCCCGAAACCCTGCTCGACGACGTGCTGCTGGACATGGCCCGGCGCACCGCCGGCGTCTCTCTTTTTGCCATCGGCTTGGCCGCGGGCGCGGCGCTGATCGATCTGCCGCCCACCTTCGCCGCCCGCCTGCACACCGTGCTCACGCTCATCGGCCTGGTGCAGGCCGGCGTCTGGGGCACCGGGTTGGTGCAATACCTGCTGGTGGGACTGCTCGACCGGCGCGCCGAGCCGGGCGACGTCAGCCACCGCACCGGCAAAAACATGCTGCGCTTCATCGGCCTGGCGGGGGTATGGAGCCTGGTCGGGCTGTTGATGCTGGAAAATGTCGGCGTCCATATCAGCACGTTGATGGCGGGCCTCAGCGTCACCGGCGTCGCGCTGGCTTTGGCGCTGCAGCCCATCGTCGGCGACTTGATGTCGTCGATCGCCATCCTGCTCGACAAACCATTTTTGGTCGGCGACTACATCGTCTGTGAAACCTTTTCCGGCGTCATCGAAAAAATTGGCATCCGCAGCACGCGCCTGCGGGCGCTGACCGGCGAGGCGGTGGTGCTGGCCAATTTCGATCTGGCGCGCGCCCGCCTGCGCAACTACAAGTCGCTGCGCGAGCGCCGTCAAACCTTCACCTTCGTGCTCAGTTACGACACCCCCACCGCCAAGGCGGCAAAAGTTCCCAGCTGGACGCAGGACCTCATCAAGGGCCTCCCCAACACCCGCTTCGACCGCGCCCACCTGCTGCAGCTCACCGATCTCGGCCTGCAGTTCGAGGTCGTCTACTACAGCACGGTGCCCGACTACCTGGTCTTCTGCGACGCGCAGCAGGCCATCTGCCTGGGTCTGCTGGGGATATTTGATGAGCACGGCATGGTTTTGGCCCGCCGCATCTACAGCGAGGCCGCCGTAGGTTAGGGCTCAAATTTTTTCTTCGCGATCGCCGCCGATGCTACCTTCAAGCGGCCGTCATGACCGTGAAACGCCGAACCGCCCGCCAAAAATTACTGGCCACCAAATTTGCCCTCAGCATTTTGCTGCCTGGCATTGCCGGCGGCGTCAACGCCATGGGCTTTTGGGCGGTAGGCACCTACACCTCACACGTCTCCGGCCACGTCACCAACATCGGCCGCGAGCTCATCCGCCACCACCCACACCTGGTGCTCATCGAGTCGATGTTCGTCGCCTGCTACATCCTCGGCGTCATCCTCAGCACTGGCCTGGTGGTCGTCGCCCGCGCCCGCCCGCGAGCCCGCCACGCCGTCGTCCTGTTGCTCGAGGCCTTCTTGGTCATCGCCTGCAGCCTGTGGCCGCAGGCCGAGGTTACACCGCGCGCCCAGGCGCAGGTGGCGGCGATGCTGTGCTTTGCGATGGGGCTACAAAATGCTTTGGTCACCCAGGCTTTCGGCGCCGTCATGCGCACCACCCATCTGACGGGGATATGTACCGACCTCGGCATCGAGACAACCCGCCTTGGCTTCTGGATCCACGCCTACCTGCGCTACCAAAAAGACAAGCAGCTGAGCCTCTGGCGCGAGCTGACGGCCGAGCCAGAGTGGGCCCAGTTGCGCACCCATTTCTCGGTGCTGGTCAGCTACCTCGGCGGTGCCGTTCTAGGCTCGCTGGTCTACTTACGCATCGGTCAAATAGGCCTGCAGCTCTTCGCCCTGATGCTGTTGGGCCTGGTGGTCTACGACGTGCGCTACGGCATCAAGCGACTGGATCTATAAGTGCCAGGCCGAGGGCCTGGCACTTGGCCTGTGCGATAATTTGACAGGTTGGTTGCGGATGGGCTAGCAGCCATGGTCCATGCGCCTGAGCCCCTCGCCCTTTGCCTCACGCCAGCCACTTTTTCGCTGCGCCGCACTGCCGCGACAGCCACCGGATGACCCCGAAGCGGGCGGCGCCCTGCGGCGACCTACTTGTCCGAGCAGGTCGGCAAGGCTAAAAAGACGAAGCGTGGCGTGGGCCCCCGCGCTGCAGGAGATTTTGTCCGAAGACCTGTGTAAACGCTTTTCCGGCAAACAGGTGGGGAGCAGTAAAAAACAGCTCGATGCGTGGGAGCGATTTCCTCCCCCCTGCTGCGACGAGGAGCTGAGCAGGCGCCGAGAGTTCAAAAATGGCCTCTCGGCGCTGCGCGGTGCCGACCAAAAAAAATATTTTTACGCCCGCAAAGGTTTGGATCTGGGCGCCGATCCCCACCTGGGCAGCCTGCCGCCGCAGCTGTTGGTGCTGGGAGACCTGTTTTTGGCCGACTGCCCACGGCTCGAAGGCCTCGAAAATCTCATCGTGATGGGTACCATATCGGCCGTGCGCTGTCCCAGACTCTCGGTCGTGCAGAACGTCAGGGCGAGCAATCTTTTGCTCCATGGCTGCGGCA
>JBBSTS010000005.1:0-15327 GCA_038235675.1 Myxococcota bacterium
AGGGATGCAGCACCACCATGGCGACGTCGTTGGCGCCCTGCGTGGCCTTGAGGATCCGCGAGGTGCGGGCGTGCGTGGCATTCTGGGCCAGGATGGGCATGGCGTTGGGGGAGCCGGCAGGGAAGGTGAGGGCGAATTTGCCCTGCGCGTCGCTGACGGCGCGGATGTCGGTGCCGCTGATGCTGACCTCGACGGCGCTCAGCGGTGCGTAGCCCTCGTCCACGGTCTGGCCTGTCACCCGATAGCGGCTCGCCTGCTGCTTTTCGCTGGTGCAGGCGGCGAGGGCCAAGGATCCCAACAGCAGGCCTACAAACGTTCTCGCGGTGGATTTGGTCATAATCGTTCCTTTTTTAAGGCTTCTGTAGGGCAGAGGTGAGAATACAGACGTTGTCGCCGCACTGGAGCTCGCCGGCCTTGAAGCGACCCTTCTTGTCACAGCAGGCAATGAACTTGTCGGCGTTTTGGACGCTCTCCGGGTCGACGAAGCAGGCGCTACCGACGGTGTGCTCGGTGGTGCACAGCGGCGTGCACTTGCCGTTGTTGTCGCAGATGCAGGTGGGGGTGGGGACGCGCACGTCTTTGAGGTTGGTGCAGCTGCCGTTGGCGGCAGCCTGCTCGACGGTGTAGCTGGCGGAGTTGGCGGTGCAGCGCGCCGGCGCATTGGCGGCGCTGCAGAAGGTGCAGGGGCGCACGGAGAGGGCGGCGGCTGAGGGCACGCAGGTATCCTGGTAGCGCACCATGGGGATCCCCTGGTCCGCCTGTTGATCGGTCTTGCCTAGGCGGCAATCGGCGACGTAGTTGGTCCGACCAGGCTCGAGGCTGGCCTGGCCGCCAATCTTGGCCGGCGGCACGAAGCAGCGCGGAAACTTGGCCGCCGGATTGCAGTAAGCGGTCTGCGAAGCGTCGTCTTTTTTGGTGACGATGTACTTGATCGCCGCGGTGGTCTGCGACGCGCTGGGGCTCCAGGTACTGAAGGGCATGGCGGTGCAGAAGGTGCCGGCGCTGTCGCTTAGCCCCTCGAAGCCGGCAACCTCTTCGATGCCGAGCAGGTAATGGGTAAAGGCCGTCTTGGCCACCGGCTGGCCGGTGCAGGCGTCCACCGTGCGGCCGGTGACGCAGCCGCCCATGCTCAGCTGCAGGCCCTGGTCGATGTTCCAGGCGTGATCGCCGTTGACGTAGACCTTCCAGACGCCGTTTTCCATCACCCCGCGGACGTTGTCCCTGGCCAGGTGGCGGCCCATCTTTTGGGCCTCGGGTGCCTGGGGTTTGGCCTGCGGCAGAACGAGCTGGCCGGCGAAGGACCACAGCCCGGCGTCCGGGTCCACCCGGTAGATGTTGGGCCGGATGGCGTCGGGGCGGGCGTAGGCGGCAAAGTCGGCGGCGTCGGCGCCCATGCTCAGCAGCACGTTTTGGCCGCTGGCCACCCGCAGGGCGTTGCCATTTTGATAGACGACGAAGTCGGTCATGCCAAAGGAGTCGAGCTTGTTGAAGGAGCCGTCCGCCTCCAGGCCCCAGAGGATGGAGGGCGCGCCGATGTGGTCGTCGTTGCCCGTCCAGTACGCCATGCGCACCTCGGCCGGGCCGACGGCGGGCTGGCCGGCGGCGTCGACCAAGTTGCCGGCAGCGAGCGTGAGGCTGGCGAAGCCGTTGGGGTTGGTGACCGTGGCGGTGACCGGCGCTTCGCCGGCGGCTGGCAAGGTCACAGGGGCAATGAGGTCATAGGCATGCAGCACCAAGCTGACGGTGCCGCTGCCGAGGGTGACGACGCGCTGGACGCGGGCGTGGGTGGCGTCCTCGGCCACGACGGTCACCGAGCTGGCGGTGCCGTCCGGCAGAGCCAGGTTGAAACTGCCGTCTTTGGTGCTCTGAGTTGCGACGCTGCCGTCGCTCAGTGCCACGCGTGCGCCGACCAGCGCTCCTGCACGGTCGTCGTAAACCGTGCCCACCAGCCGACCGGTGCCACTGCCGCTTGGCGAGCTCGAGCAGGCCGCAGCAAGCAGGCCGACGAGCAACGTACAAAAGGACAGGCGCAGCGGAAAGGGGGGCGTGGGCATGGCAGAGTCTCCGCAAAACGGGCCGGCAGGTAGAACGCCTGCAGTGTCGCACAGCCCAGCCGAGCAGGGTAAGAAATTTTAGCACCCGTGGCGCCGGCCTGCCGATGCTTAGGGTCGATGCCGCAAGAAGCTCTTTGCTGGCACCTTCGCTAGGCCACCCTCCATGTTTACAAAAAGTCTTCTGGGCAAGTCGTCGGTCGTTAGTTTTCTCTTCCTCGCGGGTCTGCAGGCATGTGCGGCCAGCGGCGCCAACGGCGGCGGTCAGCTGCCGCAGAACCAGGTCACCACCTTCAACAGCCCCAATGCTGACGCCGGCGTCGCAGTCGGCAACGTGCCGACGCAAGGCGGCGCCGTCGCCGTCACCGCCAACGCCCTGCAGGGCTCGGTAGGCGGCAAAAACTTCGCGCCCCAAAGCGCCACCTACACCAGCACCGGCACCACCCTGGCCGTCGACATGTGGCAGGCCGCGGGCGCCTGCGCGCAGCAGCAAGCCGCGGCCTTGCCCGTGGGCGGGCTGTTGCAGATTCAGCTGAGCCCCACCCAGGGTCAGCTGCGTCCCGGTACCTACGTCGTCGACGGCGGCGACAGGGGTGCCAACGTTGGCAGCGCCTCGCTCACCTTCAACATCCTGAGCGCTACCTGCCAGGCCACCGTCGGCGGCTCGGCCGGCGACGCTCAAAGCGGTACGATCACCCTGCTGACGGTGCCCTCGGCGCAAAGCGCTTCGGCCACCGGCACCTTCGTGGTGGTGACCCGCTCGGGCGACACCCTCAGCGGCAGCTTCGTCGCCAGCGGCTGCGTCGCGCCACAGTCCACCCACTGCGCCGGCACCCCACCCGCCGCGACCCCCGTCGTCACGACCCCTGTCGCCGCGACCCCGGTCGCCGCAGTCCCCATCCCCGCGGCGGCCACCCCCGTGCCGGCCACCCCGGTGGTGAGCGTGCCGGCGACGACGATCCCCACCGAGGGCACCACGACGCCCGCGCCGGGCACGACCACGCCGGCCACCGGTACGACGACGCCCGCGCCGGGCACGACCACGCCGGCCGCCGGCACGACGACGCCCACGACCGGCAGCACCGCCCCCGCGACGGGCGCGACCACCCCGGCCACCGGCATGACGACGCCCGCGACCGGCACCTCCACCCCGGCAACCGCCGCCACCATGCCGACAGCCTCTGCCACGGGCAGCGTCGACTCAATGACGGCGCAGGTCGGATAACAGACAGGCGCAGCGGTTCGCGCTAGGGTCGGAGGCATGTCTTTGCCGCCCGATGCCGTGCCCGCCGATGCCGACCCCATCGACGCCTCCATCCGCAAATTCTGGCACGATTTTGTCATGGCGCAGCTGCGCACCGGTCGCCGCGACGTAGGGCGCATGCTCGAGACGGCCATGGAGTTTTTCTTCGAGCGCAGCACCGCCTTGACGCCCTCGCAGACCAAGCGCCAGGCCGAGGTGGAGAAGGCGCTGGCCGCCGCCCACCAGGAACTCAAGCGCCTGCCCAAGGATCAGGCCGCAGGGTCCCCCGTGCATGCGACGCTCGCAACGTTGGGCGCCAAACGCCAAGCGTTCGCCGAGGAGGTCGCCAGCCACCGGCAGCGGATCTCACAGCGCCTGCACGTGCTGTCGCCCAGCCTCTACGCCACCGGCCAGACCTGGCTCGCCGACATGCCGCCGCCGCCGCCGCAAGTGGCGGAAATGATCGACGACCAGATGCCGCAAGAGGCGCCGCCGCCGCAGGAGCAGACACCGGAAGTCGAGGCTACCCCGTCGGGCCCGGCAAGCTGGCTGCAGGCGCTTAGCGCCATGCCCGCCAAGGTGGGGCGGGCCTTCAAACCGCAGCGCTCCGCCGACGAAGAGCAGGGCGAGGCCTCGCCGTCGGGCTCAGACTCGCCTTTTCGCGAGTTCGAAGACATCGCTGCGTCGTGGCTCAAGCCGCCGAAGAAGTAGAGGCCAAAAATGGCAGCAGCGCACTTTGGCGCAACACCGCCTCACGCAGCTGTGGCGGCAGCCTGAGCGCAAAGCGCGGCGCCTGCGGCGCAGCTGCAAGGCGGCAGCCCTGACGCAGGCGCAGGGCGGTCAGCGGCTGGTCGGCGCGGGCCCGGCAGGGCCCCACATCGACGGCGGCGTAGTTGAGGCAGCGGGCGTAGCCAAGGATCCCCTGCTCGAAGCGGTCGAGCTCGGCGCGGCGCGCGGCAGGCGAGAGGCGCTCGGGGCGCAAGAGGCCGCTGCGATAGATCTGCAGGAGGCGGGGCGCCTGGGCGTCGGACCACACCAGGGCGCCGCAGACGAGCTGTCTTTGGCGCAGCAGCATCAACAGCTGCCCGCCGTGGCGCGCATGCTCCGAAAAGAGGCGCCAGAGTCGGTCCTTCTCCAGCAGCGGCTCGGCGGGCGCAGCCTCGGCGGCCCAGCTGGGGCGGTACATGTGCTCGTAGAATAGCTCGAAATCGGCCACCTCGCGGCTGACGCGCAGGGCGGCACGTCCAAGCACGTCGCGCATACCCTGTGCCACCAGCGGCAGCGCGCTGGACGACGCCATGGGGTGCGGCGCGGCGGCCTCACGCAGGGCCCGCAGCTGCGGCGTGTAGAGGTCGGTGGCGCCATCGCCCTGGCCGCCCAACGCCAGATCGACCACCTGCAGGCTATGTGCCTCCAGTGGCTGACCCTTGAGGTTTTGCCGCCGCCATAAAAAGTGCGGCAGCGACAGGGACCGCCGGCGGCGCACCTCGGGGCTGCGGGCTTGGGCTGCGGGCAGCAGGGAGAAAAACTCCTCGAGGTAGGCCTCGCGACCGAGGTAGTGCACGCTCGGCGCGTCGGGCAGGTCGCGCGGCAGGGCCACCTCCGCCTCGATGAGGCCATGTCCTCCCCAGATGTCTCGAAGTGAGAAGCGCATCAGCGATTTCATCCTTATTGTTTCGGCGCAAAAAGGGCCGGCGACCTCTTGCACAACGCCACGGCGACGCCCCTTATTCCCGCGCAACCCACAGGTCACGCTTGTTGCGCCCGCGCGGCGGATGCGAAATAGTTCGGGAGGTGACTCGACGGCCTCAGAGGGCGGCGCGCCTGACGGCGGAGCCCGACAATACCATCGACGCGGTCGAGGCCGGCTACGTCTTTGGCTTCGTGGGCCGTGCCCGGCAACGACATGCGGCACTGGCTCGGCGCATCTTCATGATCTGTCTGGCGCTGGGGCTGCTGGTTGCCGCCCTGCTGTCGCCAATCTATCGGGTCGAGGCCCGCTTGCTGCTCAACCTCAACGACCGCATGGCGGCGCGGGTGTCGCCCGACCGCAAAATGCCCAAGGAAGAGCCCGATCCGGAGCACAAGGATTTTCTCGAACAGTTCTACAGCAACGACAACCTTGCCAACATCGTCGACGATTTCGAGCTCCCAACGCGCTTCGCGCACAGCCGCTCGGCCGGCCAGCGGCTCAAAGATGCAGCCTTTCAGCGCCTCTTCGGCAAGCTCTCCGAGAGCGCCCAGCAGCAGATTTTCATCACCCTGCTGCAGAAAAATATCGCCATGAAGGTTCAGGACGAGGTGATCGAATTCGCCGTCGACTGGCCCGATCCCGACATCGCCCTCGGCCTGAGCGAGACGGCAGTGGCACGCTTCGTCAAAATGCGCCGTGACGTCGAGCTGCAGCAGATCCTGGACACCAAGCGCCTGCTTGAGCGGCAGGCAGCGGCTGAGCGGGCCGAGATCGATGCGGTGGTGGCGCGCATGGCCAGCATCTTTGCCGCCAAGGCGCAGTTTATCCGTCAGGCCGTCGCCGAAGACATGGGCATGCCGGTACCCGAGGAGGTGGCGCAGGTGACCACCGTGTACAGGCCCACCCCGGCGCAACAGCGCGCCAACAGTGCCGCTCAGCTGTTGCGCAAGCAGCTGCACGGAAAAAAGAGCAGCCATCAGTCGGTGCTCAAAGGCTACGAGGCCAATCTGCGGGCCGCGGCGGAAAAGGTCGAGCTGCTCAAGCAGAGCCTGGGGCCCAAGCATCCGGACTACATCGAGGCGCAGCGGGCCCTGGTCCGCGCCTCGCAGGTGCCTAACGAGGTGCGCCAGGTACAAGAAGAGGTGCAGAGCCTCTCCACGGCGCTGCAGGGCGTGGTCAGGCGCGGCGGCAGGGGCGCCCCCAGAGTTTCGGTCACCCTCAAGCCCAGCTCTGGCGCGCGGCAAAAGAACGACGATCTGCGGCGCCGCAGCGCCGCCATCTTCGAGAAGCGCCTGGAGGACGATCCGGAGGTGCGCACCATCCTTGGAGAGATCCGTCGGCGCGAGAGCGCCTACGAGCGCCTCAATGTCCTGCTCGACTCGGCCCGCCTCGAGGGCGACGCCGCCAACGCCGCGTTCGAGGCGCGCTATATTTTGACGGTGCCGCCAATATTCCCGCGCAGCACCAGCCGCCCGATGGCGGCGATGGTCAGTGGCGGGGCCGCTGTTTTGGGCCTGTTGCTTGCCTTGGTGGGCGTCCTCATTGCCGACGTCGGCAGCCGCAGGGTACAGGAATCCTGGCAGCTCAAGCGCTTCTTGCGCCTGCGGGTGCTTGGCGAGGTCGACGAGTAAAGAGCTCGACGCTGCCGTTTGGCACGCTTGTTGCTCATACCTTCCGCGATGCTCTGCGGATCTTCTCACCTAGCTGGCCGACGCTGCCTCTTGGCGCTGTTGTGCACCTTTGCCGCCGCCCGTGTGGCGACGGCGGCGCCCCCAAGCCTGATCCGCCAAACCCTTCTGCGCCTGACGCTGCCGGCGGCGGCCCGCGCCGAGGTGCACACGCTGCACGACAACGGCACGGTGTCGGTCAGCTTCGCGGGCTATGGCGATGCGGCGCGCATCGGCGCCGCGTTGGGCCGCCAAGATCCCAACAATTTCGCGATGGTGGCCCGGCAAACCGCTTTCGAGCCCAGCGCCGACTACGCCGTCGGCCTGCCGCCGCCGAGCGGCCTGCGCCTCTACCTGACCCTGCCTTCCCGCCTTGTCGCCGTGCAGGGGGTGCGCAAAGGCAAAAGCTTTAGCCTCGAGGCCAAGGTGCAAACACCCGCCGCCGCCCTCAAGGAGCGGCTGATGCACTACTACGTGCCGCAGCTGGGCGCCGCGCAGGAAACGGCCAACAGCCTGCACAGCGCCGAGGCGCTGCTGCTTGCCGGCCGCCTCGGCGACGCCACCGACGCCTTCAACGACCTGCTGCGCATCTATCCGCTGCGCCCCTGGGCGGCGCTGAGGCTGGCCGACGTCACCTTGCTGCGGCGCGGAACGCAAGAGGCCTGTGTCGCCTATGCCCGCGTCCACAGCACCTACGCCGGCCGCGCCGCCGGCCTGGTCGCCGGCATGCACGCCGCCGTCCTCGACTGCCCGGACGCACCAACCAGCGACCGCCAGGAATGGGAGAGCCTGCTGTTGCGCTCGCAGGCCGACGACGCCTCCAGCCGCTGGCTCGCTGCCGAGGCGCACTGGTCGCTCACCTTCGCCCACGACACGTCCCTGTTGAGCCAGGCGCTGGCCTATGGGCCACGCATCCTCGGCAAGAAGACCTACGACAACCTCTTTCTCAAGGTGATGCGCCTCTTGCCGCCTCTGGACCGCGCCAACTTTGCGCTGGCGAATAAGGCGGCGCTGCTGGTCCATCCCGACGCCCTCGATTTGAAGATCCTCGACGTGCAGGCGCTGTGCAGCCTCGATTTGGTGCAGAAGGCCAGCCTGCAGGCCGATCAGTACGCCGGCAGCGGCAAAGCGGACCCATTTCTGCTCGGCGCCGGCCAATGCAACGTCGAGCGTGCACCGCGCGATGTACACCTCGCGGTCAAAGATCGCCGTGAGATCTTCGCCCAACTCGAAAGCTTCAAAGACCGTCTCGCCGCCGTGGCCCGCGCCGCGGCGAAACCCCCGGAGGACACATGAGCAACGCATTTTTGGGCGAGCTGCAGGGCTTGGAAAACAGCCTCAACTTTCACAGCCAGCGCCACAGCGTGTTGGCGGCCAACCTTAGCAACGCCGACACGCCGAACTACATTCCCAAGGACCTGACTTTTTCCAAGAGCCTGCAGGCGGCGCCGATGGCGCTGACCTCGCAGAACCACATGGCAGGCAGCGTCAACACGCAGTTCCAAGTCAACGACGTGCCAGGCGAGCGCCACTTCGACGGCAGCGGGGTGGAAATCGAGCAGGCGATGAGCCAGCTGATGGCCAACCGCCTGCGCTACGAGACGGGCATCGAGATGACCCGTCGGCGGCTGGCGATGATCCGTTATGCGGCCGGAAACGGCGGTGGCGCATGAGCTTTTTCGAGAGCATGAATATCTTGAGCAGCGGCATGTCCGCCGAGCGCATCCGCATCAACACCACCACCAGCAACATGGCCAATGCGCAGACCACCCGCACCGATGCCGGCGGGCCCTACAAGCGCCGCGACCCGGTGTTTTTGGCCGCCGCCTTGGATTCGGGGGGATTTGGCAGCCAGATCGACGAGGCGATGCAGACGGTCAACGTCACCAACGTCGAGGTCGATCAGGGGGAGGGGCGCCGGGTGTTTAACCCCAAGCATCCCGACGCCGATCCGGAAGGCTACGTGATGATGCCCAACGTCGTGATGATCGAAGAGATGGTCAACATGATGACGGCGCAAAAAAATTACGAGGCGCAGATCACCGCCATGCACCACGTCGTGGGCATGGCCGAAAAAGCTCTAGGGATCGGGAGATAACCCATGCCAGACCAGCTGACACAGATAGCCGCGTTGACTTCTGCCCCTGAAGGGACGCTCGGGCTTGCCCCCGCCGGCGTGACCCCTATTCCCAGCATCGCCGACGACGGCGCCGACAGCGGCGGCTTCGGCCAGGCATTGTCGCGCATCGCGCAGGGCCTGGTGCAGCCGCAGCAGGACGCGGCGCGCGCGGTCGACGAATTCGCGCAAGGGGCCGACGGTGAGCTGCACAAAAGCATGCTGACCCTCGAGCGCGCCGACATCACCCTCAAGTTCTACACCAACATGCGCAACAAGTGCCTCGAGGCTTACCGCGAAGTCATGCACATGGGGTCATAAGGGATGGAAAAACTGCAGCAGATCGGACGGGATTTGGCCGCCATGTGGGGACGCTGGCCGGCGTCACGGCGCCTGATGGCGAGCCTGTCGGTGCTCGCCGGCGTCGGCATGTTCGTAGGCCTGTTGGTCCTGGCCAGTTGGCAGAGCTACGTGCCGCTGATGACCAACCTGACGCCGGAGGACGCGTCGCAGATCGTCAACAAGCTGCAGGCGATGCGCTCGCCCTACAAGCTGGCGCAGGGCGGCAGCGCCGTCTTGGTGCCCGAGGATCGGGTCCACGAGCTGCGCCTGCAGATGGCCGGCGAGGGCCTGCCACGCGGCGGCAACGTCGGCTTCGAGATCTTCGACGAGCCCAGCTTCGGCATGAGCCACTTCTCCGAGCAACTCAACTACCGTCGCGCCCTCGAGGGCGAGCTGCGCCGCACCATCAGGCAGATCGAGGCGGTGCGCGACGCCCGCGTGCACATCGTCGTGCCCGAGCCCAGCCTATTTAAAGAGCAGGAGCAGCCGGCCACCGCCTCGGTCAACCTGCAGCTGCTCGCCGGCCGCCATCTGGGCCCGACGCAGGTGCAGTCGATCGTGCACCTGGTGGCTGCCGCGGTCGCCGGGCTGAGCCCCAACCACGTCACCGTGGTCGACAGCGCCGGTAACATCCTCGCCAAAGGCGGTGAGTCGCCAGGCAACCTCGGCGTCGTGCTGGAGCGCCAGCGTGCCGTCGAGCGCAGCATCGAGGAGCGCGTCCAGCAGATCCTCATTCCCTTGGTGGGCGAGGGCCACGTCGTCGTGCGTGCCAGCGCCTCGCTGGACTTCTCCAAGACCGACAAGACCACCGAAACCTTCGACCCGGCGGCGGCGGTGGTGCGCTCGGAGCAGTTCTCCGAGGAGCACAAGCAGGGGGTGGCGACGCCGTCGGGGATCCCTGGTTCGAAGGCCAACCTCACCGGCGCCGAGAAGGCGACGACGCCGGCGGGGGACAGCGGCCGCAAGCTGCAGACCCGCAACTTCGAGATTAATCGGGTGGTGCAGCACGAGACCGGCGCCGAGGGCCGCCTGGCCCGCCTGTCGGTCGCGGTCCTGCTCGATGGCGTCACCGTCACCGGCGCCGACGGCAAGGCCAAGATGCAGGAGCGCTCGGTGGAGGAGATCGGCAGGATCACCGACCTGGTGCGCCGCACGGTGGGCTACGACGCCGACCGCGACGACCAGGTGATCGTCCAGTCGATGCTCTATGCGACCCCGACGGTCGAGGCGGTGGAGAGCCACGACCCGCCGGCCTGGCTGGCCTACGTGTCGCGTTTTTGGCTGCCGGTGCTCAGCACCGTCGCCACCTTGATGGTACTTAGCTTCCTGCTGCGCGCTGCCAAGCGCAGCGCTGACTCGACCGAGGTGTTCGAGCACCCCCGCAGCCTGCGCGAGATGGAGGGGATGCTCGGCGGCCAGCCCTATTTGGCCGGCGCCTCCGCGGCCGGCGCCCTGGGTCCAGGTCCGGGGATCGCCCGCCGCACCGATCTCCCACGCCCCGAACCCGAGCGTGCCGCCGAAGTCCTGAAGAACTGGCTGAGCGAGGGATAGACGATGCCGCCACCGCAGACCGAGCCAGTCAAAAAAATGTCCCTAAACGTCGGCAACCTCACCGGTGCCATCAAGGCGGCCGTCTGGCTGTTGAGCACCGACGAGAAATCTGCGGTCGACGCCATGGCGCTGCTCAGCAGCGAAGAGGTGGTGCGCCTGCGCGAGGCGGTCAACGCGATGGACAAAGTGGGGCCCGAGGTGCTGTCCTCGATCCACGCCGAGTTCGCCAAGCTGATGGAGGAGCGGCCGCTGCGGGTGCGGGGCAGCATGAGCTACCTGCAGCAGATCGCCACCCAGGCGCTGGGCGAGACGCGGGCCGCGCAGCTGCTGATGCCGCGTGACGCGTTGCCGCCCTCGGCCATTTTGATGGACGCGGACGTCGAGCTGCTCGCCGGGCTGTTGGGCGAGGAATATCCCGAGGTCATCGCGGCGGTGCTCGCCACCCTCAAGCCGCAGAAGGCCTGTGCGGTGCTGCTCAAATTCCCCGAGGCCCTGCGGCGCGAGGTGGTCAGCCGCGTCGCTCGTTTGCACAAGGTGCCGCACGCCTCGCTGGTGCGGGCGCAGCAGGTTATCTCCAACGGCCTGCCGATGGCCGCCGGTGAGGACTACGACATCGACGGGGTGCGCATCGCCGCCACGCTGCTCAACCAGCTGGAAATCGAGACGGCCGAGGAGATCCTCGCCAACCTGGGCGCCGAAACCCTCTCCAGCCAGGTACGCCAGGCGATGTTCACCTTCGAAGACCTCGGCCGCCTGGACCGCCGTGGCCTGCAGACGCTGCTCAAAGAGGTCAGCAGCGACAAGCTGCTGATGTCGCTCAAGGCCGCCAGCGACGCGGTCAAAACCAAGATCTTCGAGGGCCTCTCCAAGCGTGCCGCGGAGATGATGCGCGAGGACCTACAGATGATGGGACCCACGAAATTGGCGGACGTCGAAAAAGCGCAGGCGGAGATCATCACCGTCGCCCTGCGGCTGCGCAGCGAAGGCAAACTCACCGTCGTCGGCATGGGCGGAGACTTCGTTTGACGGCCGCGCCGCAGGTCCATCCGGCACCCTGGCAGATCGGGGCATCGGCCGCCTGGGTGCCGCTGCGCACCAACCTGCGTGAGGTCGAAGGAACGGCTCACGCCGTCAACCTGGCGCAGCAAAAAATCGACCTGGCGGAGCAGGAGCGCAAAGAGCAGGACCAGGCCGGCTACGACGCCGGCTACGCGCGCGGCATGCGGGCTGCCGAACAGGAGCTCAAGGACACCCGCGCCGCCTATGCCGAGGGACTGGGGACGTTGTTGGCCCTGCGCCGCAACGTTTTGGCGCAGAGCCAGGAGCAGCTTTTGCGCCTGAGCCTGCACATCGCCGGGCAGGTGCTGCTCAGCGACGTCGAGGCGCGGCGGCAGTTTACCGCCGCGATGGTCGAGCGGGCTCTCTCCATGTTGCAGGAGGCCGACGCCCTGAGCGTGCGCCTGCCGGAAGCGGAGCTGAAATACCTGCAGCACCACCACCCCGACCTCATGGACCTGCCAAAAATAACCTGGACGGTCGACAAGAGCTTGGTGCTCGGCGGCGCGTTGGTGCAGAGCGATTTGGGCGTCGTCGATGCCACCCTCGAGCATCGTCTGGCGCAGATGGCCGAGCAGCTGCACGCGGTGGCCGACGCCCAGGCGGGCAGGGCGCAGGCTCCCCCGCCGGCGTCACCCGACGTACCGCCAGCGGATAAAACATGAGCTTCGTCGCGCCACGGGCGCAGGCCAAGGTCGATCTCGACCCCTTCATGGTGGCGCTGCGGCCGCCCGCGGTCGACGGCGTCGTCACCCAGGTCCTTGGCGTGTTGCTCGAGGGCAGTGCCCACGGCGCCGCCGTCGGCGACATGATGACCGTGGTCGGCAAGACCCGCAGCATGCGCGCCGAGGTGGTGGCCCTGCGCGGCAAGCGCGCCCTGCTGCTGCCCTTTGGCCACGTCGCAGGGCTGGAGGTGGGGGCGCGCCTGGTTAAAACCGGCAGCGGCGCGCAGGTGGCGGTCGGCGACGCCTTGCTTGGGCGGGTGATCGACGCCTTGGGCGATCCGCTCGATGGCGGCGGGGCGGTGGCGACCACCGCGCACGTGCCGCTTTATCGTCCGCCGCTGAGCATGATGGAGCGCCGTCCGATCGACGCGCGCCTGAGCCTCGGGGTGCGCAGCGTCGATGCATTTATCCCCTGCGGCCAGGGCCAGCGTATGGGGATTTACGCCGGTCCTGGGGTGGGCAAGAGCACCCTTTTGGGGATGCTGGCGCGCAACAGCAGCGCCGACGTCGTCGTTTTGGCGCTGGTCGGGGAGCGTGGACGCGAGGTGGGCCACTTCGTCCACGACGTGCTGGGGCCCCAGGGCCTGTCGCGCGCGGTGGTGGTGTCGGCCACCTCCGACCGTCCTGCCAGCGAGCGGGTGCGGGCAGCCTTTGTCGCCACCGCGGTGGCGGAGTCTTTTCGAGCGCAGGGCAAGCACGTCTTACTCTTCGTCGACTCGCTCACCCGCTTCTGCATGGCGCAGCGGGAGATCGGCCTGGCGGTCGGTGAGCCGCCCACCTCCCGCGGCTATCCGCCCTCCAGCTTCTCGCTGCTGCCGCAGCTGCTCGAACGCGTGGCGCCGTCGGTCAATGGCGGCGCGATCACCGGCCTGTACACAGTGTTGGTCGAGGGCGACGACATGACCGATCCGGTCGCCGACGCGTCGCGGGCACTGCTCGACGGCCACATCATTTTGTCGCGGGCGTTGGCGCTGCGGGGCCAATATCCTGCCATCGACATCTTACAGTCGCTGTCGCGCGTCGAGTCCAGCCTCTACGAGCCCGATGAGGCACGCGCAGCCCGCAGCCTGCGGGCCCAGTTGGCGCTGGTAGAAGACTCGCGCGAGCTGGTGGCGGTGGGGGCCTACCGCACCGGCACCGATCCCGCCCTCGACGCAGCCCTGCAGCATGTGCCGGCCATCCAGCGTTTTTTAAGCCAACGCCTCGACGATCCCACGCCGCTGAGTGAGACGCGGGCGCGGCTGCTTGCCTTGGCCAATCACCCGGCGCCGCGGCCGGCGCCGCGGCCGCTGGGACTCGGCGGCGCCGAGGGAAATAGGCCCACATGAAAACGTCGCTTTTGCGCCTGGCGAAATTGCGCCACACGCAGCATCGCCAGGCCAAGCTGTGGGCCGGGCGCATTGCCGCCGACCTGCAGGCAACGCAGCAGTGTGCGCAGGAAGTGATGCAGGCGCACCGACAGATAGGCACGCAGCGCCCTGCCTACTTGTATCATCACGATGAATTTATGCTCGGCTGCTTACAAAGTGCTGCACAAAAACTGACAGCGGACTTGGAGCGCGCTCACAATGACCTTCGTGAGAGGGCACGTGAGGCCAAGCAGATGCAAACCTTAGTCGACAACCAGCGTCAGGCCGCGGCAGAGCGCCGCGAGCGGGCAGAAATTGCCCAAATCGAGGCCTGGGGACGCAACCGTCAGTCGACGTCGCCCTTGATGGAGGTCGACCCATGAGCGCGACCTTGTTGCAGGCCGCCCTGTGGGTGGGCACCCTCGTGGCGCAGGGCGAGTTCCCGATGGCCTGCCCCAGCGGCACCGACATGCAGCTGCTTACGGCCCTGCACCAGCGGCGGCTGCAGCTCGATACGCGCGAAGCAGCCCTGGGCGAACGCGAAAAAACGTTGCAGGCGCTGCGCGATGCCCTCGACCAACGCATGCAGAGCATGAGTGGGGCGCTGGAGAAATTCGAGGAGCGCTACCTGCTGGGCGAGCCCGCGCGGCGGGCGCGCGACAAACGCATTGCGGCGCTGGTGGAGGCGATGACTGGTCTGTCTGCCAAAAAAGCGGCGCCGATGCTGGCGGCGGCCGACCCCGACCTCACCGGCGATTTGCTCATGCGCATGGGTCCCGCGCGCACCGCGGCACTTTTGGCGATCATGCCGGTGGCGCGGGCAGCACGACTGATGGAACAAATGAGCGGCAGTCAAAAAGCGGCGACGCAGGCGCTCGCTGCCAGCCCTGCCGCCGCAGCGCCAGCCCCTGCCGCCACCGCTGAAAGTGGCCCGCCGCCGGAGAAAGCCCCATGAGTACGTTGACGCTACAGCCGCAGATCCCTTCGAGCTATGCCACGTCGCTGCCGCCATCGTTCGGCGGCGGGGCGCAAAAAGCCGCTGCAGCCGGCGCCTTTGCGGCACTGCTTGGGCAGCAGGCCGCCGATGCGGACGCGGAGGCGGACGCCGAGGTATCCACCGCAACAGATCTGGCCGCGCAAGCCGGCGAGCTGGCGTCCGACGACGCGTCGCCCTGCGCCGTCGCCGTCGAGGCCACCTTGGCCGCCGCGCCCGCCTTTGATTTCGCTGCCAGCGCCGCGATGAGTCTGGCGCTGGCGACGCTGCCGCTGGCTGCGAGCGAGATGCAGCGCGCGGTATCGACGGCGAGCTTGGACACGGCGCAAGCGGCGCCGGCTCCAGCGCGGGAGCTCGGCGCCCTAATTCCTGCAGCGGCGCCGAACTCGGCGTTGGTCGGTGCAGCGCCGTTCTCTCCCTCCGCACCCTCGCTGCTGCCATCCTCGGCCCCTGTGGCATCTTCGGCCACCTTGGGCCTGCCTGCGCCTGCGCTTGAGGTCGCGGCCGGCAACCAGGCAGCGGCTTCTTTGGCACCCTCGC
>JBBSTS010000006.1:0-14276 GCA_038235675.1 Myxococcota bacterium
GGCCCGCGGCTGCGGCGCCGGCCGACGCGGCGCAGGCGTGCGCTCTCCCGGCCCCCGCCCCGCCGCCGCCAGTCGGCTGCTGCCGGCAGGCGGCAGGGCGCCTGGCCGCGGCGACGGCGGCGGCGCTGGCGGTCAGCCTGGCGGCCACCTGGGCCACCCTGCCGTTCTGTGCCGCCGCCTTCGGGCGGGTCTCCCTTCTCGCCCCGGTGGTCAACCTCGTCGCCGTGCCTCTTGGCGCGCTGGTGGCGACGCCGCTGGCGTTGGCGGTGGGCGGCTGTGCGGCGCTGGGCATGGCCGTCGGCGGGGCGCCGCCGCCGCTGGAGGCGCTAGGCGGGGCGCTGCTCGCCCTTTTGCAGCGGGTCCTGCTGGTCCTCGATCAGCTGGCCGCCACCGTGGCCGCGTGGCCGGGCGCGGCGCTCGACCTGGCGCCGCTGGGCCCGTGGCAGTGGCTGCTTTACCTTGTTTGCGTCCTGCTCGTTTGGCGCCGCGGCCGCGGCCCGCGGGCGCTGGCACTGGCGGCCACCTGCTGCTGGGTGGGGTGGGCCCTCTTTGCCGCCCACGGCCCACAGGCGCCGCTGCCGTTGGCCACCGTGCCGCCTGTTGCCGCCGCCGCCGGTCCGCTCATCGTCCGCCACCTGGCGGTGGGCCAGGGCGACGCGACCTTGGTCACCCTGCCGCATGGCCGCCACCTGCTCATCGACGGCGGCGGCGCCATCTTCCCTGGCCAGCCCGACCCGGGCCGGCGGACGGTGATCCCTCTTTTGCGCCACCTGGGCGTGCGGCGCCTGGAGCTGGTCGTGCTCACCCATCCCCATCCCGATCACGTCGGGGGCCTGGTGGCAGTGATTAAGGCCTTTAGAGTCGGCCGCCTGTGGACCAACGGCGACGGCGAGGGCGGCGGGCCGATGCGCACCATCCTGCAGCAGCTGCGCGCCCGCGGCACCCCCATCGCGACCTTGGCGCAGCTGCCCGCGGTCGTCTGGCTCGACGGCGTGCGCGTCGACCTGCTGCATCCGCGGCCGCCGCGCGGCAGCCTCTACCCGCAGCTGAACACCAACGAGAACTCGTTGGTCTTGCGCCTGCAGCTCGGCCGTCGAGCGGTCTTGCTCACCGGCGACATCGAGCGCCGGGCCGAGGCGCTGCTGTTGGCGCGCGGCTTGGCGCCGGTGGACCTGCTCAAGGTGCCCCACCACGGCAGCGACACCTCCTCCACCGCCGCTTTTTTACGCGCCCTGCGACCCGCTGCGGCGCTGATCTCCTGTGGCGAGGACAACGTCTATGGCCTGCCGAAGGCCGCCGCCCTGCAGCGCTACCGCGACGCCGGCATCCCCGTCTGGCGCACCGATCTGCACGGCATGGTCACCTACCAAACCGACGGCGACACTTACTCGCTGCGCGCCTACCGCCCAGCAGCCGCCTGCAGCACGGCGGCCCCCTCCTGATCGACCGCCGCCAAAAATTCTTTGACCTCCCGCTCCACCTCCTGCGGCGTGACGCAGGCGCAGGCGCGCTGCAAAAGCGCCACACAGGCGTCGTACTGCAGGCCGCGGACCCGCCGCTTGACGTGCGGCAGGCTGCTGGCCTGCATGCTTAGCGCGCGCACCCCCATCCCCAGCAGGATGGGCACCAATTCGACGTCGCCGGCCATCTCGCCGCAGACGCTCAGGGGGATGCCAGCGGCCTCTGCCGCCCGCACGACGCTCACCAGCAGGCGCAGCGCCGCCGGGTGCAGTGGCCGGTACATATGCGCCACCCGCTCGTTGCCGCGGTCTACTGCCAGGAGGTACTGCAGCAGGTCGTTGGTTCCGACGGAGAAGAAGGCGCACTCGGCGGCCAAGTCGGCAGCGCACAGTGCAGCACTGGGAATTTCGACCATGATCCCCAACGGCACGTCGGCCCGGTGCGCCACCCCCGACTGCTGTAGCTCGGCGGCGACCTCGGCAAAAAACGCGCGCACCTCGCGCAGCTCGTCGACGCCGGAGATCATCGGCAGCATGATCCGCAGGTTGCCGTGCACCGCGGCGCGCAGCAGGCCGGCCACCTGGGCGCGGAACACCTCGCGGTGATGCAGGCAGAAGCGAATGGCGCGCAGGCCCAAGGCGGGGTTGCTCTCGGTGGCATAGGCCAGCGGCCCCAGAAGCTTGTCGCCGCCGAGGTCCAAGGTGCGTACGGTCAGCGGCCGCCCGTCCAGGCGCGCCAGCATGCCCTTGACGTCTTGGTAGTGGTCCTCGGCGGTGGGCATCTGCGTGCGGTCGGTAAACATGAACTCGGTGCGATACAGGCCGATCCCCTCGCCGCCGCGGCCCAGGATGGTCTCGACTTCGCCGGGCTGCTCGACGTTGCCCAGCAGCGTCAACGTGCGGCCATCGCGGGTCTGGGCCGGCAGCGCCTTGGCCGCCAGCACCTCGCGCGTCCGGCGGGCGTGGGCCGCGGCGCGGCGCGCACCGCGCGCCAGTTGATCGGGCGAGGGCCGCAGCACGACGCTGCCCTCGCCGCCGTCGATGACGATGGCATCGTCGTTGCCCGCCGCCTCGAAGACGCCGCGCGCCGCCACCACCGCCGGCACCTCGAGCGAGCGCGCCATGATCGCCACGTGGGAGGTCTTGCCCCCCAGCTCGGTGACGAAGGCCGCCACCTGGTAGCGCCCCAAGAGGGCGGCGTCCACCGGGCTGAGGTTGCGGGCCACCACCACGCAGGGTGCCGCCGCCGTCGCATCCGGCAGCAGCAGGCGCAGCTCGGCGTGGCCGCCGGCCAAGTTGCGCAGAACCCGTTCGGCCAAAAAGCCGACGTCGCCGCCGCGCTCGCGCAGGTAGGGGTCGTCGGTCGATTCGAGCGCCTGGCGCAGGCGCTGGGTCACCAGGCTTAGGGCCCACTCGGCGTTGATGCGCTCCTTGGCGATGCGCCCCTGGACCTCCGCCACCCAGCTCGGGTCGCGCAGCATCATCTCGTGCGCTTCCAAGATCGACAGGGGGCCGACGTCGCCGCCGGCGACGACGCTGTTGCGGGCGCCGTGCAGCTGCGCCACCGACAGGTCGATGGCCGCCTGCATCCGCGCCTGCTCCGTCGCGACCTGCGTCGCGTCGACGTCGTAGTGCGGCTCGCGTACGACGCCGCGGTCGAGCAAAAACACCCGCCCTAGGGTGACGCCCCAAGAGGCGCCGATGCCGCGAAACACGCGTGGCCGCCGCGGCACCCAATTCACGCGACGAAGCCCGCCTCAATCAGCTGCTGCAGGGCCGCTGCCGCCGCGTCGGCGTCGTCGCCGACGGCGCAGATCTCCAGCTCCACCCCCTTGGCGGCCGCCAATGAGAGCACGCTCATAATGCTCTTGGCGTTGGCCTCGAGGCGCCCGTGGCACAGAGTTATCTCGGCGGTGAAGGCACAGGCACGCTGCACGAGGGCGCCGGCGGCACGCAGGTGCAGTCCCAAGTCGTTGCCGATCCGTGCTTTTTTGCAGGCACTGGCCATCTTTTTACGCCTTTGTCGTCAGTGTCGGCGCAAGGGATCCGGCGAGCACCTCGCTGGCGACGGTGATGGCGCGCGCCCCCGAGTGACGTACGGCGCCGGCGAGCTGGGCCAAGTCCTCGGCCTCCGGTCCCAGCTGCATCGCTTTGATCAACATCGGCAGGTTGGCGCCGGTGAGCACCTCGACCTTCTGCGCCTGATGCAGGGTCATGCCGACGTTGGAGGGGGTGCCACCAAACATGTCGGTGAGGATCAGCACGCCGCCGCCGCTGTCCACCTCGAGCACCGCCGCTTTGAGGCGGCGCTCGAAGGTGGCCGTGTCGTCGTCGGCCTCGATGCCCACGGGCTGGACGATGGCGCACTCCCCGACCACCGAGCGGGCGGTGCGCACCAGCGCCTCGGCTAAGATGCCGTGGGCGGCCACGATGATGCCGATCATGCTAAGGCTCCCGGCTTGTTCATTGGGCGCCACTGACGTCGCGGTGGGTGAGGCTGCAGCGGGTGCCCATCTCGTCCAGCCGCTCCTGCAGACGATTGACCAGCGCCACCGAGCGATGGCGCCCGCCGGTGCAGCCGATGGCGATGGTGAGGTAGAACTTGCCCTCCTCGCGGTACAGCGGCAGCAAAAATGTCAGCAGCCTTTCGACGTGCTGCAAGAAGCTCTGCGCCTGCGGCTGGCGCAAAACGTAGTCGCGTACCGCAGCATCTTTGCCCGTCTGCTCGCGCATGCCGGCAACGAAGTAGGGATTGGGCAAAAAGCGCACGTCCAGCACCAAGTTGGCCTCCACCGGCACCCCATGCTTGAAGCCGAAGCTCATCAAGTTGACCCGCAGCGGCGAGCCGGGCTCCACCTCGGCCAGCTGCTCGATGACCATGTGGCGCAGCGCGTGCGGCGACATCTGTGAGGTGTCCAGCGTCTGGGTGGCGAGCTCGCGCAAAGGCGCCAACAGTCCGCGCTCTTTTTTGAGCGCAGCGCGCAGTCCGCGGCCGTGGTCGAGCGGATGCAGCCGCCGCGTCTCGGAATAGCGACGCACCATCGTCGCCTCGCTGGCCTCCAAAAACACCACCCGCAGCAGGTGGCCGGTGGCGCGCAGCTGCGCCAGCAGCGCCGGCGCCTCGCGCAAAAAGTGGCGCTCGCGGATGTCGATGGCGAGGGCAAGCTTGAGCAGGTCGGGGGCGGCAAAGACGGTCTCCACCAGCTGCATCGCCAGGCTGGTGGGGACGTTGTCGACGCAGAAAAAGCCATGGTCCTCCAGGGTGCGCATGGCGGTGGACTTCCCAGAGCCCGACTGACCGGTGACGACGAGGATGGTGCGCGGCTTCATGGGGCCTCACCGCTGGGGGGCAAGGGGGCGCCGGCTGCCTCGGCCCCCGGGGTTTGCAGCCGCTGCTCCTCCTCCAGCAGCTGGCGCTCGAGGCGCTGGGCGAACTGGCGGGCAGAGTGGTGCCCCTGCAGCTTGAGCAGGTGGTTGCGCGCCGCCACCTCGACGATGGAGGCGACGTTGCGGCCCGGCCGCAGCGGCAGGCGAATGCGCGGCACCTCGGTTTTGAGCACCGTCTCGTAGGCCTCGTCGACGCCCGTGCGGTCGTAGATGCCGTCGTGCTGCCACTCCAGCATCTCGACCATGATCTCCACCCGTTTGCGCTAGCAGACCGAGGCGGCGCCGAACAGGTCGCGGACGTTGATGATCCCCAGGCCCCGCACCTCCATGTGATGTTTGGTCAGCGGCGTGTTCATGCCCATCAGTTCGCGGTCGTATTGGCGCACCAAGACGACGTCGTCGGCGACCAGGCGGTGGCCGCGCAGGATGAGGTCGAGGGCGCACTCGCTCTTGCCGATGCCGCTCTGGCCAGACAGCAGCATGCCCACCCCGAAGACGTCCACCAGCACCCCGTGTAGGATCACCTCGGGGCTTATTTTCTCGTCGAAAAAGGGGTGGATGCGGCGGATGAAGGTGCCGGAGGTCAGCGGCGTGGTCAGCAGCGGCACGGCGTGGGTCTGGGCTGCCTGCAGCAGGTCGAGCGGAGAGATGAGCCCGGTGGTCACCACCACGCAGGGGATGTGGGCGGCAAACAGGCCGGCGAGGGCGGCGCGCTGGTTGCTGCTGTCAAGGCCCCGCAGGTACTGGATCTCGGTGTTGCCGAACACCTGCACGCGGCCGGGGCGAATGGCCTCCACCAGCCCGGCGATCGCCAGGCCCGGCTTTTGGATGCGGGTGTTCTCGATCCGTCGCTGCTGGCCGGCGTGCCCGGCGACCAGCTGCAGCTCCAGCTCGTCCTGCGTCTCGCGCAGCAGGGTTTCGACCGTCAGATCCATGTGCGGGGCGGCCTACTTCACTGGCGTGCGTCTTCTTCGACGAAGGCACGGTAAAGGGTGGGGGGATCGGGAAGCTGCATCAGCTGGTCGCGGAACGCACGCTTTTTTAGCAGCCGAGAAATGCGCGCCAGGGCTTTGAGGTGGGCGCCGGCCGAGTTCTCCGGCACCAACAGGACGAAGATGAGGCGTACCGGCAAAAGGTCGATGGCGCCGAAGGGGACGCCGTGGCTGGCGCGGCCGAAGCAGCCGATGAGCTGGTCGAGGCCGCCGACCTTGGCGTGGGGGATGGCCACACCGTCGCCGATGCCGGTGGAACCCAGGTGCTCGCGTCGCAGCAGCGCGTCAAAGACATCCGTCGCGGCGGCCTGCAGGTCGGGTCGCTGGTCACAGAGATGCTCTGCGAGCTCGCGCAGCACTCCCTCTTTGTCCGCGCCGTGTAGGTTGGCGACCAACAAAGGCTCTTTTAGGATGTCGCTGATGTTCATTGTGCCTCCCGCCGCGCGCCGTTGTCCTTGTGCCAGAGTGCCCCTAAGCCTGCAAAGGGATCCGCCGGCGGCGCGAAGAAGGGGGGATCCCCAACATGTCGCGGTATTTGGCGACGGTGCGCCGGGCGATGTGGATCTGGCGTGCCTGCAGGCTGTCGACGATCTTCTGGTCCGAGTAAGGGTGGCGCACGTCCTCGCCCGCCACCAGGCGTTCGATGTGGTGGCGCACCGACTCGGAGGCCACGCCGTCGCCGGAGCTGCTGCCGATGGCGGAGTTGAAGAAATACTTTAGCTCGTAGATGCCATGTGGCGTGTGGACGTACTTGTGGCTGGTCACCCTTGAAATGGTGGACTCGTGCATCTGCACGTCCTCGGCCACCTCTTTGAGCACCAGCGGCCGCAGGTGCTCGACGCCGCCCTCGAAAAACGGCCGCTGCAGCTTGAGGATGCTCTCTACCACCCGGTAGATGGTGCGCGAACGCATGTGCAGGCTGCGCAGCAGCCATGCTGCGCTGCGTAGCTTGTCCTGCATGTAGGCGCGCGTCTCGCCGCCGGTGCGCGCCATGGCGGCGCGGTAGAAGTGCGAGATCCGCAGGCGCGGCAGGCCGTCGTCGTTGAGGGAAATGACGTAGCCGTCGCCCACCCGGTGCACGTAGATGTCGGGAACGATGTACTGCGTCTGGGCCGACGAAAAGGCCCGCCCCGGGCGTGGATCGAGGCGCAAGATGGCGCGCACCGCCGCGGCCACTGCCGCGTCGTCCACCTGCAGGACGCGGGCGAGCTGGCCGTACAGGCGGCGCTCGAGCAGCGACAGGTGGTTTTCAACGATCTGCTGCACCAGCGGGTCGCCCAGGGCCGCTGCCTGAATGGCCAAGCACTCACGCAGGGAGCGGCAGGCCACCCCACGTGGCTCGAGCTGCTGCAGCTCGAGCAGGGCCGTCTCCACCGTCTCCTCGCTGAGGCCAAGACGGCCGGCGACGGCCGCCACTGCCGCGGCCGGCAGATAGCCGTCGTCGCCCATCTCGTCGATGAGCTGCAGCGCTGCCTGGCGCACCGGCCGCGTCAGCGTCAACAGTCCCACCTCGCCACGCAGGTGCTCGTGCAAGGTTATTGCGCGGCTGATCTGGCCCTCGAAGGCGGGTGGATCCTCCGGCCGCGCGGCGCCGCCACCGCCCAGCTCTCCCAGGGTGTTGGGCAGCTCGCCCCAGCCAAGCTCCTGCAGCTCGGCGGCGGGGCTCAAAGTCGCGGCCTCGGCCTCGGCCTCGGCAGCCGCCGCGGGCGTCGGCTCCTCCCCCGACTCGCCACTCGGTGCGGCGGCATCGCCGTGGTCCTCCTCCAACAGGGGGTTCTGGGTGAGCTCCTCGCGCAGCACGTCGGTCATCTCGACGTGGGACATCTGCAGCAGCTTGATCGCCTGCTGCAGCTGGGGCGTCATCACCAGCTGCTGCGTCATCTTTTGTTGCAGGCGGAGCTCAAGACCCATGGATGTTTTATAAACGAGAACCCAAAAGGGTGCCAGGTGGCCCTGGCGCCGCCCCTCTAGAGGGTGAAATCCTCCCCCAAGTAGGTGGCCCGCGCGACCGGGTCGTCCACCAGCTGGCTCGGCGTGCCGCTGCGCAGGATCTTTCCCTCGTGCATCAGGTAGGCGCGGCTGCAGATCCCCAGGGTGTCGCGAACGTTATGGTCGGTGATGAGGATGCCGATGTTGCGGCGCTGCACCGCCGCCATGAAGCCCTTGATCTCGCCCACCGCGATGGGGTCGACGCCGGCAAAGGGCTCGTCGAGCAGCAAAACCTGCGGCTCGGTGATCAGCGTTCGGGCCATCTCCAGGCGCCGCCGCTCGCCGCCAGAGAGGTCGGCGCCCAGGGTGTCGCGGGCGTGCTGCAGGTTGAAGTCCTGCAGCAGCGCCTCGGCGCGCTGCCGCGCCCGCGCCGCCTGAGGCTCCACCAGCTCCAGGATGGCCAGAAGGTTGTCGCGCGCCGACAGGCCCCGAAAGACGGTCGGCTCCTGTGGCAGGTAGCCCAGCCCCAACCGTGCCCGGCGGTGCAGCGGCAGGCGTCCCAGGTTGACGTCGCCCAGCCAGACCTCGCCACCATCTTGGCGCACCAGGCCGGCGGCGATGTGAAAGGAGGTGGTCTTGCCGGCGCCGTTGGCGCCCAGCAGCCCCACCACCTCCCCTGGCGCGACCGTAAATGAGACGTCGCGCACCACCTGGCGACGGCGGTAAGACTTGCTGAGGCCGACGGCCCGTAGCGAGGCACCCACGATGGCGTTTCCTTATCGGGGCCGCGGCGCGATGGGGCAGCGGCGCGGCAAAGGTGAGGTCGTGGCCATGCAGGGGGTCGTCGACGTGGGCGCCTGGGCGACCCCCGGCAGGTGGCCACGTGGCCGCAGGATGCGGGCCAAACCGCCGTGCCAGTCGATGCTCACCCGCTCACCGGCGAGCCAGGTCATGCCGCGATGCAGCAGTGGGCGGCCGGAAAGGACGAGGTCCTGGCCATCGACCCAGAAATCGGCGTGGTCGGCCCACACCACCTCTTCGCCGCGCTGGACGCGCACGTCGTCGTCACAGCTCACCTGTTGCCAGCGCCACTGGGGGTCGGCGCGGGTCTCGAGTCGGCTGCAGCAGATCAAGATGTCCGCCCGACGGATCACCACGTGGCGGCGCCCCAGGGTGCGGTTGGGGCTGCTGTGCACCGTCATGGCGTCGCAGCGGAAGTCTAGAGGAGGGCGCGGCAGCGGCGCATCGGGGGGCGTGGCTGCCGAGCTGAGCGCCAGAAAGACAAAAAAAACGCCACGCGAGCGCAGCCGGCAAAGCCTGCTACGCTGCGTGGCGTTAAAATGTTGTGCGGGCGACTTAGTAGTCGCCACCGCCGCCACGTCGGCCGCCACGATCGCCACCGCGACCGCCCGGAGCGCCGCCGCCCGGGGCACCGCCGTAGCCGCCGCCGCCGTAACCGCCACCGGGGGCTCCGCCGCCGCCGTAGCCGCCACGACCGCCGCCGCCGCCGGGGGCGCCGCCGCCACCACCGCCGCCAAACTTACGCGGCGGACGCTCCTGCGCCTCGTTGACGCGCAGGGCGCGGCCGTCGAGCTCGCGACCATCCCAGGCCGAAATCACCGCTTGGGCGTCGTCCTCGGTTCCCATCTCGACAAAGGCAAAGCCTTTGGGCCGATTGGTCTCCCGGTCAACGATGATCGACACGCGCTCGACCACTCGCCCGTCGCCACTAAAGGCGTCGCGCAAGGAATCCTCGCTGGTGTCATATGACAAATTTCCTACGTACAACTTCTTACCCATCAGGGCTTGACCTTTCTCCGTATGCTCGCACGAGGCGACCCATCGAGTTCTTTGGTTGTGAGCCGCCTCAATCCTCGATCGGGGCACCTTTGTCGCGCTTTCTTTCACCCCTGAGCATACACGTCAAGCACCACGATCCCGGCTTTTATGGCGGGCTCGCCGTGCAGCGATGGCAAAGCGGCCCAAAAGCGGGGCTTACGGGGCTTGCCATGCATTCGAGCTTCTGGCTCTTTGGCCGCCATGGACTTTGCGCCGCGCCAGGTGGCCGTGCTGCGTTTTAGCTGTGCGGGCGACGTCCTGCTGACCCTGCCTGCGTTCGACGCCCTGCGGGCTGCCTGGCCCAGCGCCCGCCTGGTGGCCGTGACGCGGCCCATCTACGCCCCGCTGCTGCGCGGCCAGCCGGCGGTCGACGCGGTGATTGAGCTGCCGCGCGGGCGCTCCTTGTTGCGCCTGCATGGCGTACTGCGCCAATTGCAGACTGAGCAGCCCGGCGAGCTGGCGGTGCTCGACCTGCACGGCAGGCTCTACAGCCGCCTGCTGCGGCCAGCATTCTGGCGCAGCCGCTGGGCCTGCTGGCACAAACGCAGCCTGCGACGCAGCGCCGCCTTTTTGCTCGGTGACGGCCGCGCCCACGCCCCCACCCACCTCGTCGGCCGCTACCATGCCGCCGCCGAGGCGCTGGTGGGCGAGGCCCTGCCGCGTCAGCCGCTGCGCTACGTCGTGCCGCAGGCGGCCGGCGTCGCGGCCCTCGTCAGCCTGCGTGCCGCCGGCTTCGACCCCGACCGGCCGATCTTGGCCCTCTCCCCTGGGGCCATGTGGGCCACCAAACGCTGGCCGGTGGAGCGCTTTGCGGCGGTGGCGGTGGCGGCACAGGCGCGCGGCCTACAGGTGGTGCTCACCGGCAGCGCGGCGGAGACGGATCTGCATCGAGCGCTGCTGCGGCTGGCGCCGCAGGCGCGCAGCCTCGCCGGCCAGGGGGACCTGGCACAGCTGGCGGGGGTTCTGCGGCAGTGCTGCTGCTTGGTGGTGGGTGACAGCGGGCCGATGCACCTGGCGCGGGCGGTGGGGACCCCGGTGGTGGCGCTGTTCGGCTGTACCGATCCACAGCAGTTCGATTTTCATGGGCATACGGTGGTGCGGGCCCAAGCGGTGCCGGATTGTGCGCCGTGTACCTTTCATGGGCGGGAGGCCTGTCCGCGGGGGCACTTTTCCTGCTTGCTCGGGGTGGAGGTGGCGTCCGTGTTGGATGCGGTTTATCGGGTTGCTTCTCGGGGGGGGAGAATTTTGGGGTGATTCGGGGTTGTGCCGCCTTGGCTTTCTGGTGCCTTGGGCTGCAAAATATCGCGAAAAAGTGATTGTGGCGTTCCGGTTGAAAATTGGGGCTCTGCATTTACAACACTTTTTCGCGATATTTTGCAGCCTCTGTTAACGAGGTAGGGGGCGGGGGCCCTCATTCTTGTTTACTTTTCAGGAAAGCCTCTGCCAGCTGCCCCGACAGGGGGGGGGGGGGGGGCGGTACTTGCTTCTCTACGCGGCCACATTCATAGGGCCAGGGGAGAAGTTAAGCAAACGCAGCGTGCTAGTACCCCGTCTCACAAATCTTTGCACCATCCTCGCGGTTCTTGACGCCCAGGACTGCGTTGCTCCTCCTCGCCATATCAATGATATGCCTCGTCGTCGCGTCTTGCCCTGAGCGTCAAGCCCTCGCGATGCTGCCGCAAAGATCTGCGAGACGGGGCACTATCGGCCAAGCAGCGTTTTTTTCAACGCCGAGGTCCTCCCAGCGGTTCGATGTGAGCGTCGTCTATCAACGAGGGTTTTATCTCCAGCTTAAAAGGGCGTGCGGTTTTCAGGGTGCGACGCCAGCGTCGGGCCACGTGATGGAGTGTGCCACTCCCGGATGGGTTCAGGAGTCGAAGGTGAGACACCTCTCTGCTCCTGAACCTTCACCAGTCAGTTTGAGTTAGCCGCCGTTCAGTTGGGCGACAATGGTCACCAAGTTTTCCAAGTCAGGGACCTGTTGTGCCTGTTTGGCATAGCCTGCGTCGGTAAACGCTTGTTTGACGCCTACCTGTAGCATATTATACATGCTCTGTTGCTGCTTGGCAGTCGGTACCTGGCCCGGCTTGACGCCTGCATTTTTGGTCGCTAAGCTAATCTACTTTTTCATCGCGTCCGCCATGCTTAAGCTGCCTTTGACCGTGGGGAAAAGCTTGCTCAAATTACTGGTCATCCAGGTAGCCAGCGCGGGATTGTACGACTTTGATCCCTTGGTCTGTGCCTGCGACAAAGTGAAGATAAACGAGGCATATTGAGTCATGCTGGGGTTGTTGTTCTGCTGGTGGCCAGGCGCCTGTTTATGGAGGACCGAGGCAACGTCATAGTTATAGTCGTGGCCGGGTTTGCCCTGGGGATGGCTGGTGTTCGAGCTGACTTCGATCCCACCGGTCGGAAACACATTGGAGATGTTGGAGATCAGCTTCATCGCCTGCGCGTCGGTCATGGGCGCCACCGCGGCGACGGGCTTGGTCACCGGCTCGGCCACCGGGGTTGCCACCGGTTCGGCGACGGGTTTGGCGACGGGGGTTGCCACCGGGCTGGCAACGGGCTTGGCGACTGGGGTTGCCACCGGGCTGGCGACGGGCTTGGCGACCGGGGTTGCCACCGGCTTGGCGACGGGTTTGGCAGCCGGTTCGCTTACCGGTGCCGGCTTGGCTTCAGACGTCGGTTTCGCTGCCGTCGTCGGGGTGGTCAGCGGTGCGGGTTTGGGGGTCAGGCCCGATCCGCTGGGGGCCGGGGCTTTTCCTGCGGCGATGTTGGAATAATCGGAGCGGGCTTTTTGTAGGAGCTCTGCCGCAAAGTTGCCGTAGGGATCGACCTGGGCGGTCTATGCTGCTGCCTTGTTGGCGCTGACGAAGTTGTTGACGCCTGCGGCTAAATCGGAGTTTTTAAACGACTGGGTATACTTGGCCAGGGCATCGGTGCCGCCGGATTGCTGGCTGACCCGCAGGGCCTCCATGCAGGCCGCAGAGAAGCTGTCGGCGTTGGTGCTGGCGACGCTGGTGGCATTGGCCACGCTGATCGCTGAAGGCAGCTGCGCCAACAGGCTGGGGACCGCATCGATGGGTAGGTCGTGGAGCGGCTCGTTGGCGGGGATCTGGGATGTGATCGATGCCGCGGCGTTGCGGGTCGACTGCATGCCGATTGCCTTGAGCTGGGTGTCCAGCTGCAGCTCCAAGGTCTGCCGCTGTTCGGCGTTCAGTGCGGTGGTTTTGCTGGGTTTTACCGCCGCTTGGGTGGAGGTCGGCAGGGCGGTGGAATACAGGGTCTGGGGCTCAATTTTGGCGCTCACTACACTATCCTTAAAAAAGAGACCATTAATTTGGCCGCACATGACTGCCCTGTCTCAACTCCCCAGCCGAGGGCTTTATTCCATGAGATTTAGCCGCCATACAGAGCAAGGTAGCCTGACTCAAGCATTCTAACAACCACGGCTGGCGAAAGGCAAAAAAAGCGTTTTGCTGCTAGGCCTTCGTCAAGTTGGTAAGTCAACTCTGACGCGCAACCTTCTGCCGCAACGGGTCATTAACCTGGCCAATTAAACCCTTTTCCTCGCCTCTGCCAAAGATGCGGCCGTTTGGCGCGCGAACTGAGCTCGCTGCCACCCGCATTATTGGTGCTGATCGACGAGATCCAGCGCATTCCAGCTTTGCTTAACAGTGTCCAGGCCCTTCTGGATGAGGGCTCCACCCTGCGCTTCATCTTGACCGGCTCGAGTGCGCGAGCGCTTCGGCGGCGCCGGGTCAACCTATTACCGGGTCGGGTTATCTTGGAGCAGCTGGATAGCCTCCTTTATTGGGAGATGGGCGACCGCTTTGACTTGAACCGCGCCTTGCAGGTCGGGACCTTACCAGGCGTCTATCTTGACCAAGAACATGGGTTGGACACGCTGACGACGTATGCCACAGTCTACCTGCATCAGGAGATCCAGGCTGAAGCGGCCGTACGAAATCTTGGAGACTACGCTCGCTTTCTCGATGCTGCGACTGGCCGGCTAATGTTGAGTCCGCTTGTTGCGGCTCATGGTGAATACTGTGTAAATTCTGTGAATTACTAAGGGAGCTGGGGGAAAGGCTAGCTGCTTTGCCCGGAAATCCGCCTACGCTGGCTTTTCGCCCGTCTGTTGGGCGTCCCGGGGCCCCGCGCTGTGGCGCCAGCAGCCGGCCCCCCAAGGCGAGCATGGTAAAGCTTGTCAGCAGAAGAGTCCCAGGAATTGGTCCGCATCCCCTATCCTTCTGCGAGGTGGCTTGCTCTGTCTAGTTCGCCAAACGAACAGGTGGTCGTGGACCACCCGTTCGCCGCCCCGAGCGCAAGCCACGCAGAGGATGTTTGAGATGGACTCCACCTTCAGCCCATGAGCCGTGCCAGCTTCTGCGCGTCAAAGCAGTCCGCGCTCGCCTGGTCATTGATCCAGTCGAAGTAACCGAAGTTGCGCAGCTCACCGGCGGAGGCCTCGCCCCGGGCCACGCGGATCTCGAAGTCTTCGCGCGAGCGCGTAACATAATGAAAGAGGCTGATGTCCTGGGTCATCACGGCCTCGTACTCCGTCACATTGTAGAGCGTGCGGTTTTCCGACACCATCTGACGCCCATCCAAACAGTCGACCTTGTGGGGGCCCTGAAAATCCGAACGCTCCACCAGCCTGAAA
>JBBSTS010000007.1:0-13444 GCA_038235675.1 Myxococcota bacterium
CAACGAAGTCGGAGCTGCTCTCTAGCACGCTGAGCAGGCGGTTTTGATGGTCCTGACGCTGCTGCGCCTCGTGTTCGTCGTAAAAGGTTGCCAGCCAGCCGGTGGCGCGGCCGTCGTTGCCCCGGGGCTCCGCGTCCGCCGACGGCAACAGGGGCGCCGCCTTGAGGCTGACGTAGTGGTAGGAGTGGCTGGCGGCGTGCCACAGCCGCGCCTGTGCGACGAGGACCGTCTGCGCCGCGATGCTCTGCAAAAAACTCTGCAGCACCGCCTGGCGGTCCTCGGCGTGCAGGGCCGCCAGCCAGCCGCGCCCGGCGTGCTCCGTGGCGGGCTGGCCGGTGTAGCGCGTCCAGCCCGCCTGCGCCTCCGCGAAGCCCGCCTGCGGGTCGAAGCGCACCAGGATCGAGCTGCCGATGGAGACGAGGGTGTAGAGCGAACTAAGGCGGGGGTCGTGCACATCAGGGCGAGGCGCCGCGAAGGCGAGACGCCAGCTACGCCACCCCCTGATCAGGGGGCGCAGAAGCTTTGCTAGGGAACTCATCGCGCACCTTGAGTGTAGCAGACCCCCCCGGCAACAGGGACAACTTCGACGCGATTGCTAGGGCACGCGCGGGCGATGCGCCCTGGCCGAAGATGGCCCGCGCCGCCGGCCGTTTGACGACGAAGCTCATCAACCACTGCAAACCGACGAAAAGCTTGTTGAGCTTGCCGTGCAGCTGGCCTAGGTGGACGGCGAGCCAGGCGATAAAGGCTGCGGCGCCCGAAAAGCTCATCCAATACAGGTCGACGACGGCGCTGCCGCGGCCAATCACCGCCATGCTGCCCAGGTCGCGGTAGACGAAGGGCGGCGGCGCCTGGCGACCGGCGAAGCGGCGGCGCAGCAGCTGGCCCACGAAGCGTCCGGCCTGGGTGGCCACCGGAGCCACCGCGGGCAGCGCCCGGCCGTCGGTCGCGCGTGGGTCGGCGATGGCCGCCAGGTCGCCGACGACGAAGATGTCCGCGGCGCTCGGCAGGCTCATGTCGGCTGCAACCCGCAGGCGCCCCTGACGGGTCACCTCGGCGCCGGTGCAGGCCGCCAGGTGGGCCCCCAGAGGCGACGCCTGCATGCCGGCCGCCCAGACCACCGTGCGGGACTGGACCCAGCGGCTGGCAGTGCCCGTGCCGAGTCGCACGCGGCCTTGCTCAACGTCGGTGACGCGGGTGTTTGAAACCACCTTCACCCCCAGCGCCTGGAGCTTGGCCGCGGCCCGCAACGACAGGGGTGGCGCGTAGGTGGCCAGCAGGCGTGCACCGCTGTCGACCAAAAAGATGCGCGCCTGGCGCGGGTCGATGTGGGTGAAGCGCACGCGCCGCAGATCGGTTAGAAGGTTGGCCAGGGCGCCGGCCATTTCGACGCCGGTGGGGCCGCCGCCAACGACGACGAAGGTCAAAAAAGCCTGTCGGATGGCCGGATCGTCGCAGCGCTCAGCCTGCTCGAGGGCCCAAAGGACCTGGCGGCGCACCTTCATGGCATCGTCGAGGTTTTTGAGGCCGTGGGCGTGGGTGGCCCAGGCGGCGTTGCCAAAATAAGAGGTGGCGGTGCCGCTGGCCACCACCAGGGCGTCGTAGGGCAGGATCTGCTCGCCCACCTGGATGGTTTTCTCGCGCGGGTCGATGCGCTCGACGTTGCCCATCAGCACGGTCGCGCGGCTGCGCCTGCCAAGGACGTCACGCAGGGGGGAGAGGATGTTTTCCGGCGAAACGGAGCCGGAGGCCACCTGATAGAGCAGCGGCGCGAAGAGGTGGTAGTTGTTGCGGTCGATCAGGGTGACCTGTGTGTCGCTGCCATGAAGGGCGCGCGCGGCGGCGATGCCAGCGAAGCCGCCGCCGACAATCACCACCCTCTTTTTGTTCTTTGTGTCCATGGGGACCTCCGGATCCACAACCCGCCGCGCCGCCGCCCTATTCCGCCGCGAAATAAACCTCCACCGCGCTTGGTTGTGTCCCTGCAACGCATGGGCGGGTTCGCTGTCGACCCCGCCCACTGCGCCTGACGCAAGGATGCCAAGCGATGCGCTACGTTTCTTTCGGCCTGATTGCCCTGTTGTGCGCCTGCAGTTCCGCCCCCGGCGGCAATGGCGGCGAGACCACCCACGCCAGCCCCGTGGCCCCAGCAAGCGACCCCAGCCTTCCCAGCGCTGGCATCGCGACGGCCTCCAACGCCGGCTTCACCGTCGCCAGCCTAAGCGTGCCCAGCCTCTGCGTCGGCACGATCCTCTTCGACATGGTCTACCTGGTGCCCTGCACCGGCCCCTTGGCCGTCCGCTTTAGCCTCAGCGGCGGCCGCTGGCACACCAACGACGGCCGCTGCCTCGACGTCGTGGGCGGCCTGCCGTCGGTCGGCAAGCAGCTGCAGGTGCAGCCCTGCGTCGCCGGCGCCGCCGCGTCGCAATCGTTTGGCATCGCCGGCAACGGCGCGTTGAGCCTCAAAGTCGCCGGTGGCGCGGTCTGCGTCAACACCGGCGCGAGCGCCACGGCCGGCCAAGGAACGGCGGGCTCGGTGGTACTCGCTGCACCGCTGGTTTTGGGCGCCTGCGACCCGCGCAACAGCAGTCTCTGGTGGCTGGCGCCCGAGGGCATGGTGGTCAAACCGGCCGGTGACAATGGTCGCTGCCTGCAGGCACAGAGCGACCCGGTGCAGGTGGGCGATCCGACGGTGCTGGCAGCCTGCGACGGCAGCGCCAAGCAGCGCTGGTCGATGTGGGGCAACCAGCTGCGGCTGACTCAGGCCAGCACCCTCTGCCTCGACGTCAACCGCAACGTCGCCTCGAGCGGCAATGCCACCGATTTATGGACCTGTGGACCCGGCGCGGCGCAGAACTTCTCTTTCACCGGCGACGTCGGCAACCTGCAGCTCAGCGCGCGGCCCGACGCCTGTCTGTCTGCTTCGGCCGGCGCGGCCGTGTCCCTGGGGGCCTGCGGCCTGCCGGGTGCGTGGACCTTCAGTGGCAGCCTGTAGAAGCTAGAAGTCGACCCCCAAGCTGGGGTCGCGGCCCATGGGCGTAAGGCTTTGGCAGCAGGCCGCATCGCAGAGAGCGGCAAGGGACGGCGGCAGCGCGGCGGCGCAGAGCACCACGTGTAGTTGCGGCGACCGCTGGCGCAGCGCTTGCACCATCGCCTCGGCGTCGATGCCGCCCTCGCCGAGGGCAGCGTCGACGCCGTCGAGGACCAACAGCCGCAGCTGCCTGTCCTGCAGCAGGCTGGCGGCCTGCAGCCACACCTCGGCCATCGGCAGCTGGCGTGCATGGGGCGCCGGCGAAGCCGGCAGGCCATGCTGGGCCTCCGCGAGGCTGTAAAAACTGAGCGACGGCGTAACCAGGGCAAACATCTCTTCGCCGGTGGTGCAGGGATCACAAAAGAAGCGCACCAGGGCGGCGGTACAGCCGCGCCCCAGGGCCCGCAGCAGCAGCCCCAAGGCTGCGGCGTTGCCGAGACGCTCGGCGCCGCAAAAAGACAGCAGCTGGCCGGGCGGCGTCGAGGCCAGGCGCTGCGCCACCGCTGCGGCCGGCTTTTTTTGAGCGGCAGCCGACAGGGTGGCATAGGGCACGTCAACGCAACACAACCATTCGTGGGTCATAGACTCGAACTAAAGCCGTCGAGGGTAGGCGAGTCAAATGGCCTTTTACGATCTCGGCAGGGTAGGGGGCAGCCCCATCTCTTGGATAAGCTTGACGCGCAGGACTGAATTTTCCGACTGCAGAGCCTGCTTCTGACTGGCCAGGCGCTTGTTCTGCACGAACTTGTAGAGGCCGTAGGCGGCCAGGCCGAGGGCAATGGCGCCGACGACGCCGATGATCGCCCAGCCGGCCGGGCTGATGGCGCCGATGGCGGCACCCACCGCCACGAAGGCGGCGCCGATGGCTTTGAGGCCGACGACGAGGCCCGGCACCCAGGCGGCGTGCAAAACGCCGGCGGCGATGCTGCCGCCCACCACGGTCGAGACGCCGACGCCGACGACAAAGCCCTTGGCGGTGCACAGTGCTTTGACCCTCGAGGAGATCTGCGCCATGGGTTTGGAACTGTTGAGCTTGTTTAAGAAGGTGTACGACGGGCCGTAGACGTCGTCTTTGGGCTTCGGTGTCAGGGCACTTTTAATGCGGCTGGGGACGCTGGCAATACCATGGCCGACGTTGGCACAAAAGTTCTGAAATTTCTGCGAAACTTGATTAATTGCAATAGTCATTTTAAACTCTATTGTTAGTGGGGTGGCAGAAAGTCCGCTACACCATGACCTCACCCTACACTTCCTTGCATCACCCGTCAAGCAAAAGAATGGTGAAAAGATAGGCCTTACCTTTTGCGACAATAAAGGGCGACATCTTGGGCGCCGGGCCGATAGTTCTTTGGTCGGATCGCTGCAGCGTCGCAGCAAGCGGCTAAGAAATGAAGTAAATAAAATGTATGATCAGCTCAGCACCGCCGTCGCCACCCCCAAAAAATCCAACTCCGCCGCCAAGCTCGCCGCCGAGCGTCGGGTCGTTTTGCAGGCCTGCAGCGATGAGCTGAGGCGCGTCCAGCAGAGCTGCGTCAGCCTCCAGACCGACATGCAGCAGGCGCAGCTCGCGCAGGGCCTTTTTACCGCCCGCCCGTCGATGCAGATGCTCGGCGACGTGGGCGAGGCGCTCGCGTCGCTGACTGCCACCACCGAGCGCTTTGCGTTGGTGATCGATTTAACCGTGGCAGCGGTGGACTATCTCGACGCCACCACTTTTCGTACCGCCCAGGCCTGTGTCGAAGAACACGTACGCGGCTGCGTTCAGCAGTTGGCGGCGGTACGCACGGCGCTGGCCGATTATCCCCTGCTCGACGAGGTCGAGCAGTCGCGTCGACTCTCCTGAGTCGCTTCTAACTGGGCCGCCAGCAGCTTGGCCGCTTTTGGCTGCCCGAGGGCCAAATAAATTTTGGCAAGCAGCGCCTGCACCGGCCGCTTCTCGTCGGCAAGCTCGAGCGCCAATTTAGCCTGCGCCAAGGCGGCGCGTGCTTTGTTTTGTTGCAGCAAGGTGTCTGCCAGCAGGTGGCGCAGCAGCCAGCTGCGCGGCTCGACCTGCAGCCCCTGCTGCAGGCATAAGCGGGCCTCTTTGCGTGCCTCGTCGCCGCCGACCTGCAGAAGGGCGACCGCCAGGCGGCCGTGGGGGACGGTATAAAATGGGTTGGCGGCCACGGCGTCGCGCCAGTGGCCACGCGCGGCCTCATCTTCGCCCTCTGCCTCGGCGAGGTGGCCCAGCGCCTCGTGCGCCGGGGCAAAGGCGTCGCAGATGCGCAGGGCGGCCACAAAAGCCGCCCGTCCCTCGGCGCGCTGCCCCTGCATGAGCAGGTGCTTGCCGAGGTCGTAGGCGGCGTGCAGCGAAGCAGGCTGCAGCTGCCTGGCCCGGCGCAGGGCCTGCAGCGCCACCGCCGGCCGTGCCGCCATCTGGCCGCGCAGCAGCTCCGGCAGGTGGGCCTGGGGGGCGCGGCGGCGCGCCTCGTCGAGGTGGCGCTGCGCCACCGTCGGAGTTTGGCGCGTCAGCATGGCGGCGTAGAGGGCGGCCTCGGCGCGAGTGGGTTGCATGGCCACGTAGCGGCCGCGACGCCAGCCGGGCAGGGAGGCCGCAGGCGGCGCCGCCTGCGGGGGCAACGGTTTTTGCCGCGGCGATCTCTGCCCGAGCCCTGCGGCGGCCCGCTGCTGACAGTCGCGGTACCACGCCAGCCGCCGCGGCGCGTGCTGCGCCTCAAGGCGGCCATGGGCGACCTCTTCCCACGCGCAGCGGCGGATGGCCTGCGCCTGCTGCGGCGCAGCGAGCACTTTCTCCACCGCCGGTACCAGGCCCGCAGGGCCGTCGAACAGCAAGCCGTTTTCGCCCTCACGCACCGTTGGCCGATAGGTGGGGCCGTCCTGCACCAGCGCCAGGACGCCGGCGGCAGCATATTCGAGATATTTGACGTCTGAGCGTCCAAGGTTGAAGGCGGTCGGCAACAGCGGCGCCAGGCCGAGGTCGAGGCCGGCGACGAAGCGCGCGTAGGCGCCCAGATCGCCCAGGCCCACCAGGCGCACCCGCGCCGGCGGCAGCGCCGCGAACAGGCCATGCAGGCTGCGGTCACACATCGCCGCCCAGTGCAGGCGCGGGTGGCGCTGCAGCAGGGTCTGCAGCGCTGGCAAAATGGCGGCAACGTCGTCGCGGTGGCCCAACGAGCCGCCCCAGCCCAGCCACAGCGGCGCCTGCGGACTCTCCCAGGCGGGCGCCGGCAAAAGCGGCGCCGGCGGCCGTTGCAGCTGGTTCATCAACAACGCTTGCGGCGGCGCCAGGTGGCCAAAGCGCGCCTGCAGGCCATGGCTGCTGAATTGCAGCCCGTGGGCGCTTTGCGCCAGCTGGAAGGTGAGGCTGCGGATCAGCGGGTTGGCGTAGAAGCTGGCGCTGGCGTTGAAGGTTTGCAGCGCGGCAAAGTCGTCGTTGATTTCGAAGACGTTGGCGCGGCCGGCGGCAGCGCGTGCCTGCCACAGTGGCAGCAGGTCGACCTCCACCGCCTGGCAGAGCACCAGGACGTCGGCGGCGAGGATCTGGCGCCGCAGATCGGTCTGTAGGTAGGCGCCGCTGACGACGCTGCCTACTTCGTCGAGGGCGCCCAGCGCCGCGCACGGCTGGCGGGTGCGGTAGATCTGGTCGCCCTGCAAAGACGGGCTGGGCGGCTCGACGTGCACCACCCGCAGCCCCGGCTGCGGCCCTACTGCGGGCAACTCGGATCGCTGCTGCAGTAGCCTACCAGGGTGTTGGCGTTGACGTGCAGGTCGCAGGGGGTCAGGCCTGGGGTACAGCTGTTGACGTTGCTCAAGGGCGTGTAGGCCTGACAAATGCTGCGGATGCAGCCGAGCCCTGGGGCGCAGGGCTGGGCCACGGGGTTGCCGCAGGGCGAGCCCACCGCCTGCGGCGTCGGCCCGGCGTCCAAACAGGCGAGCACGTCGTAGCCCGGCCCGGGTCCCAGCGCCTGGCAGAAGCGCGGGTTGCCGAGGGCGTCGGCGCCGCAGTTGTCGCGGTAGGTGGTGGCGGCGAAGGTTACCTCACAGCCGATGACGCAGGCGCTGGCGCCTTTCATGTCGGCGCAGCTGCCGCCGCGCACCGCGCTGCTGTCGCAGGGGGCGCCGGGGGTGCAGTTGTCGCTCGGGACGCAGGCGGTCACCCTCTGTGCGGCGTGGACCTGGCCGTCGCTGAACATGGCGGTGCTCATCGTCGGGCGACAATACTCGCCGGTGGGGCAGTTGGGGCTGCCGGCGACGTAGGCTGCGGCGATGGGACAGGGGGCGACGCAGGTGCCCACTTCGGAGGGGCAGAGCAGGCCGCTGTGGCACTGGCGGTCCAGCTGACAGGGGGCATCTTTTTTCAGGGCGCCGTCGGCGATGCAGATGTAGGTGTTGGGGCTGGGGGCGTTGCAGCTGTAGCCGGCCAGGCAGGCCTGGCCGTTGGCGACGTCGCAGGGCAGGCCATCGGGATTGAAGTCCAGCAGCAGCGAGCAGGAGATCAGCCCGCCGGCGGCGGCGAGCCACAGCAGGGCGCTGGGCCGGCACAAGGTCGGGAGACGTCGCATGTCCACGAGATTACCCGCAATGGCCCGCAGGCGTCCAGCGCCAGAGCTCAGAGCTCAGTGCTCAGGGCTGCGGCGTGCGCACCAGCCGCGTCAGGTCGTAACCTTTGGCGGCGAGGCGGGCGCCGAGGGCGGCATAGGATGCGTCGTCGAGCTGCGGGCTGCGGCAGAGGATCCACAGCGTATCGCGCCCGGGGCTGCCCACGGCCGCGACGCGGTAGTCCGTATCTAGGTCGATCACCCAGTAATCGCCCCAGAAGGGCCAGAAGAACGACACCCGCAGTTTGGCCCCGCCGCTCTTTGGCACCGCCACGGCGCGGCCGGTGACACCCGAATAGGCCTGCGGGTCGTCGCCTTTGCGACAGGCATTGCGCACCTCGACTTCGCCGTCTTCTTTGAGGCTGTAGGTGGCGCGGGTGCCGCGGCAGCCCTTTTGAAAGCGCTGAGGGATGCTGGCAATTTCGTACCAGGTCCCCATGTAGCGCCGCAGATCGACGGCTTGAACCGTGGTCAGCGGCGGCAGGTGTTGGCGCGCGGTGGTCGAGCGGGCGCAGCCGCCGAGGCCGCCCGCGACGAGCACCAGGGCTCCCAGGGTCCGTTTCAATGCATCCATGTCGCCTCCATAGCGCAGCCGCTGCTCGGCTGCTACAGCAGGCGGATGGACGCACCTTTGCTGAGCATCACCGCCCTGCACAAATCTTTCGGCCCCCGACCCCTGTGCATCGACGCGAGCCTGGCGGTGCAGGCCGGCGAGCGCATTGGCCTCATCGGCGACAACGGCACCGGCAAGTCCACCTTCCTCAAGATGGTGGCCGGCCTGGAGCCGGCCGACGGCGGCACGGTGAGCCTGCGCAGCGGCGTGCGGGTGGCGTTGATGCCGCAGGCCACCCACTTCAGCGCCGCCACCGCCGGCGAGGTCCTCGCCGAGCCCTTTGCCGCCGTGCAGCAGGCGATCGCCGACTACGAGCGTGCCGCGGTGGCGCAACAGGACGTCGACGACGCCCTGGCGCGCATCGAGGGCGGCGGCGGCTGGGACTGGCAGCGCCACGTCGAGCGCGCCGCCAGCTTGGTGGGCATGACGGATCTGAGCGCCGAGGTGGCGCGCCTGAGCGGCGGCCAGAAAAAACGTCTGGCCATCGGCCGGCTGATGCTCGAGCGCCCCGATCTGGTCCTGCTCGACGAGCCCACCAACCACCTGGACACCGAGACGGTCGAGTGGCTGGAGGGCTGGCTGTGCCAAAGCGGCCTGGCGGACATCGTCGTCACCCACGATAGCTATTTCCTCGAGGCGGTGGTCGACCGCATGGCCGAGCTGCGCCACGGCAAGCTGCGCACCTACGAGGGCGCCTACAGCGACTACATTGCCGCCCGCGCCAGCGAGGAGGCGCTCGAGGCGCGCAGCACCGCGCGCTTGACCCAGCTGCTCAAGGGCGAGGCGGAGTGGGCCAGCCGCGCCCCCAAAGCGCGTGGCACCAAGGCGCAGGCGCGCCTGGACCGCTTTGCCGCCGGCAAGGCGAGCCTTGCCGCCGCCCCCAAGGCCCGCGTCGCCGCGAGCCTCGCCATCCAGCGCGGCCCGCGCCTCGGGAAGACCATCCTCGAGCTGCGCGAGGTGGTCGCCGGCTTTGCCGCCACCCGTCCTCTCTTCACCCCCTTCGATTTCAAACTGCAGGCGGGCGAGCGCTGGGGCATCGTCGGCGCCAACGGCATGGGCAAAACCTCGCTGCTGCGCCTGGTCGACGGCACCCTGGAGCCCTTGGCCGGCCAGGTCGTGCGCGGCAAAAACACGGTGGTGGCGGTCTTCGACCAGTTCCGCACCAACCTGCGCACCGATCAGCTGGTGCAGCAGTTTTTGGTCCCCGAGGGCGGCGACACCGTCTTCGTCGAGGGCGCCCCGGTCCACGTCTCCAGCTACCTGCAGCGCTTCGCCTTCCCGCCGCAGGCGCACACCTTACGGATCTCCCAGCTTAGCGGCGGCGAAAAAAACCGCCTCGCTTTGGCTCAGTACCTCCTCACGCCCGCCAACGTCCTGCTCCTGGACGAGCCCACCAACGACCTCGACATCCTCACCTTAAGCGTCCTCGAAGACGCCCTGCAGCGCTTCACCGGCTGCGTCCTGGTGGTCAGCCACGACCGCTACTTCCTCGACAAAGTATGCACCGGCATCGTCGCCTTCGAGCCCGCCGCTGCAGCCGCCACCCCGCCAACCTTGCAGACGGTCCAGGGGGACTGGAGCCACTACGTCAAAATGCAGGCGAAACGCGTCGCTGCCGCGCAGAGCGCCAGCGGCAGCAAAAAGCCCCAGCAGCGCGCCAAATCCGCCCACGTCGGCCAGGCCCCTTCTGTCGCCGCCCCCGCCGCCCGCCTGACCCACAAAGAAAAACTCGAGCTGGCTGCCATCGAGGCCAAGATCGAGGCTGCCGACGCCGAAGTGGTCGCCTGCACCGCCGCCCTAGAGGATCCGGCCCTATGGCAGACCGATGCCAAAGCCGGCCAGGCTGCCGCCGCCAACCTCAAAGCGGCGCAAAAAAAGTCCCAGCGCCTCTTCGAGCGCTGGGAAACCCTCGCCGCGAAGGCAGACACATAGAGCCCATCCAAAAAAACCTCTAAGCTGTCAGATCACCTATCTGGGGCCGCTGATCCACATTGCGATGGGCGAAGCCGGCGCGATACAGTCGCAGCGGTAGGTGCTTGTAAGAAGGCACCGAAGGCGGCAGGGTGCGGCGCCATGCGGTTGCCCTATCTCTTCCTGCTACTCACTTTCAGCGCCCTGCCAGTTAAGGGCGACGACAGTGCGCTGCCCCGCGGCGGCCACCGCGCTAAAAACGAATTTACCATCGCTGCGAGCGACGACCGCCTGCTGAGCATTCGCCCTCCGGTGCCGCCGCGCCCAATCTTTTGGCAGGCAACGACCAAAATGAGCCGGGGCATCATGCTGCGTTACACGCGCCTCGTCTACAACACCACAGAACATCTGTCCTTGCACCTAGGTCTCAGCGTGAGCAGATGGGTTTGGCGCCAGACGCCAGTTTTTGCCGTCTCGGCCCTCGGCATCGTGCGGCTGTGGGCTTTTTCGAACCCCAATTTGGGGGCGTACTTGTCTTACAGCATCGCCGGCCCAAGCGCTTTGAGCACCCAGTTCATCGGCCAAACCAACCTCGGCGCGCGTTTCATCTTTCAAGATATGATTGGCATCGGGGTGCGAGTTGGTGACGCTGTGGCTTGGTCGCTGGAGGCCAATGTGGCGCACTATTCCAACGGCAACATCTTTCCGGTCAACAGCGGTTTCGATGTCCCTTTTTTAGTCAGCTTGTCCGCGGCATTTTGAGCCTTACCCCTTGGTTTGCCGCCCCAATTTCAGTCTCAGCGCTGCATTGCCTGACTCACCGGAGGCAGGCCAATGATCTGGCGCTGCGCGTTGAAAATTTCATAGGAGGCGCGCAGCTTCTCGTCGTACAGGGCCGCACCCTCCTCATTGGCTTGCCGGTAGTGCGCGTAGTCGATCGTGCGTAGGATGGCGTTGACGACTCCGCAGGCGCCAGCGCCAACGCCGATGCCGGCGCCAGTGGGTAGGGAGGCGACGATCGTCACGGGGCATCCCACCACGAAGGCGGCGACGCAGGCCAAAGGCTGGTAGCGCAGGGTCAGTCCCCTGTAGTCGCAGCAGAAGGCGCGGTAGGGCCTTCTGGACGAGGGCGGCGGTACCTCCAGGACGGGCTCGCTCCAAGTGGGGTAACGCCGGCGGTCGGCAAAGGCTGGCGGTTCGAAGCCTATCACGGCAGCAGAGAGGGCCTGAATCGCCCGATTCGGGCGGGCGTCCTCGAAATGCTGCGTCCAAAGACGCTGCGTGTAGGGGGAGCGCACTCGGTGATGCTCAAACAGGGCGGCCAAGGCGGTGGCCTCGCAGGTGGAGCCGTCCGACAGGGTCATGGGCTGGCGCAGCGGATTGTGGTTGCCATCCGGCGCGATGATGGCTGGACGCACCCAGGCGCGCACGTCACCCGGCGCACCTGCCTGACGCCAGCGCGTCAGGGCCTGGCTGGCGAGCATGACGTTGGCGTTGGTGACCAGGGTTGGGTGCCGCAACAACTGTTCGGTGATCGGCGAGCGCTGCTCACCGGTGAGCAAAAAGTTCTCGATGAGGTCGCGCTCGTAGGTGTAGCCATCGTCGGCGAGCACGGGCTCCAGCATGAGGCGGCCGCTCATGGCGCAGCACAACATGGGGGGATCGACGCGGCAAGCATTGGCCAGCGACGAGCCCAGCAAGGCCTCTGCCTGGGATGGCGTGCGCCCCGGGGGGGCCAGCCCGAAAGACGCGGCAGTCTGTGAGGGCGCAACGCCCGCGCTGGCATAGCCATCGACGGGTATTCCCCAGACAGGCACCGGGGGAGCGAGAGGATGAGAAAAGGTGGGTGGTGAAAAATTTTGCACGGGGGGCGTCGAATTCATGCGTTATCCTTGAATATGGGCTTGATGCCCTGGCCAATGCGGTTCGAAGTGGAAGGCTTGAGCTTGACTAAAAGACACTTGTGCGGCGCGACAGCGCCACCAATGATCGATCTGCTGCAGCCAAGCTCGATGGTTTTCGTGTGCATCGCCGCCGCCGAGGAAATATTGGCTGCGACGGGCCGGCATGCAGTCCCAGTCAACACCTAGAGCCTGCAGGGCGAGGCGCAGCCGATAAACCGTATGACGCAGTGTCCCGTCCTGACCCAGCAGAGACCACCAACTCAGCCGTGGTGAGGTCAACTCTTGATAGAGCGCCGCTGTCTGCTCCTCGGCGTGCTGACGCAGCAGAACTTCGACACTCGGCGCTGCCAGGCTGCGGCGCGCTGCCGTCCTGGTGACCCGACTGCGCAGCTGCTCGATGGCCCGGCGCTCCTGACGACAACGCAGCAGCGACAGCGGCTGGGCCCAGAATTGCCGGCCCCAGTCACGCAGGCGCGGACCACAGTAGATTGGCTGGCCGTGCAGGGTCCGCACCTCCAGTTGGTCATCCAATGCCTGCCCCCAGGCGAGAAATTCCAGCGCCCGGCCGACGTTATTGTAGTAGCCGTACTCTTCACGAATGCGGCCAGAATACTGTTTCCAATCCGGCAGCAGGGGAATGCCGGGCCACAGAACTGCTTCCGATATTCTGACCCGTGTCACCAGCGGCCGCAGCGTATTGCCACGGGAGAGCACTTGATCGAGGTTCCTGTCGCGGAAACCTTTTTTCAGATCGCGCAGTGCCCTGGCAAGCTTCGGCAGGGTACAGTCGAGCCGATCGACAAAATCTTCGCGGGAGTGGCGTCTTCGCTTGCGGAGCTCGTGCGCCTCGACCTGCTGCGGTAGAGGGGCGGGTGCCACGTAATCCTGCCACATGAAGGCCTCTGCGGCGTCTTCGCGTGAATTGACGTAGCAGAACTCTGCCCGTTCGCGCTGGCGTCGGTTGTCATAATTGGTCGTGGTCATTGGGCACCTCCAGCGTTACAACTCTGTTTTGCTCCCTACTCCCATTTGAACAATCTGGCAAGGTTGCTGGCCGGGACTAAAATGGGGTCGACCACGAGGGTATGGGCGTCTGCGTTACCATCCGAGCAACGACGGCTGGTGTTCTGCGGCAGCACAGCGTGCAGCCTGACTGTCGTCGCATCTTTTCTCCATAACCTTGTGAGTCTGATGGGTTTGGCTGATCTTCATTTTGGTCCCCTCTCTCCTGTTGCGGGTGGCACCGGCGAAGCCGGTGACCCGCCCTAGTGCCCCTTCTCCCCGATCGTTGCACCAGCCGCGCGGTTGGTGGCGCCCAGGGCTGCGGTGGTCCTCCGCACCCAATCAAGGATATGCCTCGTCGTCGCGCCTTGCCCTGAGCGCCAAG
>JBBSTS010000008.1:0-12136 GCA_038235675.1 Myxococcota bacterium
GGCGGCTGTGCAGGGTGGGCGACGGCTGACTGCGGGCATTTGCGGTGCCCACCACCTGCGCGCCGTGGTGGGCGACGATGCGCACCTCCTCGCCTGCAATTGGGCCGGCGGCGAGCACGACGTAGATCCCCTCGGCCAGACGCTGGGTCTGCACCACGCGGCTCGGGGCGTCGTTGACGACGTACTGCAGGCTGCCCTCGCGCGCGCAGGCGTCTCCCAGGCGCAACACAAGCCGCTGGCCGACGAGGCCGCGCAGTGGCGGCGGCGACGCCAGCGAGACGGGGCAGCGCTGCACCGGCAGGGCCAGGGTGCGGCTGCTGCGCAGGCTGCCGTCGGGGTCGACGAAAAAGAGGTGCGGGCGCAGCTGCAGGGTCACCGCCAAGCTGGCGGCGCCGCCAAGCTCGCCGTGGATGCTGAGGCTGCCGTCCTCCACCTGACAGAGGGCCTGCTCGCAGCTGGCTGAGCCCACTGCCTCGGGGTGGCGCAGCGGCAGACGCCCGCCGTCGGTCTGCAGCGCCACGGCGCCGTCGACGCCGAGCACCGCGCTCAAAAGAGACTTCTCCGGCAGCAGCGTTGGCAGGTGCTGCGGCCGTGCCAGGGCGTCGAACACCTGTACCCGCCCCTGCGCCGGGGTGCCGGCAGGATAGAACGTCAGCTGCAGGGCGAGCGGCTCAGCCAACAGGGTGCGCGCGAGGGTGAAGGAGCAGGTTTGCAGGCCGCCGGCGCCCTCCTGCGGGTCACGGCACACGTCGCTGCCGTCGACGGCCCCCTCCTCGTCGCCGCCGGACGCCACTGGCGCCGATGTCGCTGGCGCAGCGAAGCGCCAGCGCAAAAGGGCGCCGGCCAGGTTGCGCCCGGCGACGTCGAGTCGCCCGGCGTCGACGTTCCACACCACCGACTGCGGCTCCACCTGCGGCAGGGCCGCATAAGGGAGTGCGGTCGTCACCCGCGAGGGAAACCTTTCGCGCCCCGCCGCCGAGGCGCCTGGCGACGTCCTGCTGCGGCCCTCGCCGCTGGCTTCCTCGCGGGCTGCCGGGCCAGCGCTGGCGGCGGCCGCCGCCGGCTCGCAGTCCGCCGCGTTGGCGGTCCACACCAGGTGGGCGGCGCCGCTGCTGCCGACGGGCGGCGGCTGCAGGCGCGCGGCCGCATCGTTGCCGTCTGCGACCAGGGTCCAGCCGCGCAGCTGGGCGCTGCCGCGGCAAAATTGTATCGCGGGGTTTTTGGCCCCCCCCGGCGTCCCCAGCGGCACGGGGGCGCCGCCGTAGGGGGCCATCAGCACGACGCGGTCGCTGGCGGCCGGCGCTGCAGCCACCAGCACCGCCGGTGCAGCGACCTGCAGCGCGAGGCCCAGGGCCCACATCACAGGCGGTAGGCCGCTTCGCCATGCAGGCTCATGTCGAGGCCCTGCTGCTCCTGCAAGGGCGCCACCCGCAGGCCCATCGCCGCGTCGAGGGCCCACACCAAGGCATAGGTCACCGTCGCCGCGTAGAGGCCACAGCTGCCCACCGCCACGAACTGTTTAAGCAGCAGCGTCGCGTCGCCGTATAGGGCGCCATCGGCGCCGGCGGGGTTGATGGCCTTGCTGGCCAAGCAACCCAACAACAGCGCCCCGAGGGCGCCGCCGACGCCGTGGACCCCAAAGGCATCCAGCGGGTCGTCGACCCCCAGGCGGTTTTTAATGCGCACTCCGAGCTGACAGCCGGCGGCGGTCAGTGCCCCGATCGCCAGCGCCGCCATCGGCCCGACGTAGCCGGCCGCAGGGGTCACCCCCACCAACCCCGCGACCAGGCCGGAGATCAGCCCTAAAAGGCTGGCTTTGCCAAAGCGCAGCCCCTCCAGCAGCGTCCAGCACAGCGCCCCGCTGGCGGCCGCAAGATGGGTGTTGCACAGCGCCAGCGCCGCGACGCCGTCGGCCGCCAGCGCCGAGCCGGCGTTGAAGCCGAACCAGCCGAACCACAACAGGCCGCCGCCCAGGGCGGTCATCGTCAGGTTGTGCGGTTGGTGCAGAATTTTCGGGTAGCCCAGCCGCGGCCCCAGGCGCCCCGCCACCACCAGCGCCGCGACGCCGGACGAGAGGTGCACGACGGTGCCACCGGCAAAATCGAGGGCGCCCCAGCGCGCCAGCCAACCGTCGGCGCTCCAGGCCCAGTGGGCCAGCGGGTCGTAGACCAAGGTGGTCCACAAGAGGATGAAGGCAGCATAGGTCGGGAATTTGCAGCGCTCGGCCATCGCGCCGCTGATCAAGGCCGGGGTGATGGCAGCGAAGGTGCCCTGATAGGCCATAAACGCCAGGTGCGGCACGCTGCCATGCGGGCTTGCGTCGACCCCGGCCAGCACAAAATAATCGCCCCCACCGAGCCAGCCGGTCGACCAGCCGCGCCCGGGCGCAAACGCCAGCGAGTAGCCCACCAGCGCCCACTGCACCGACACCAGGCTCAAGGAAAAAAGGCTGTGCATGAGCGTCGACAGCACGTGTTTGCCCTGCACCATGCCGGCATAAAAAAGCGCCAGGGCCGGCGTCATCAGCATCACCATCGCGGTGCACAGAAGCAGCCAGGCGGTATCGCCCGAATCTAGGTGGCCCATCTGGGCCATCAGATGAAACACTGCGCCGCCAAGTCAAGCCACGTGTCCCCCCCCTTGGTCGCCCCCACCGCCCTGTGCTACCACCCGCCGGCAAAGGAGCCGCGCATGGCATGGTTTTCGCAAGCAATCGAGCTCATACGCAACCCCGGGACGATCATCGCGCTTGGCGGCTATCCCGCCCTGGCGTTGGTCATTTTCGCCGAAACCGGCGCCCTGGTGTTTTTTTTGCCCGGCGACTCACTGCTGCTCATCGCGGGATTCTACGCCGCACAGGGCACCTTGAGTCTGTTAACGCTCAACGCCCTGTTGGGCCCCTTGGCCATCTTGGGCGACGCCTGCTCCTACGCCCTCGGTAAATTTCTCGGGCCGCGTTTGCTGCAGGCGCCGCATGGGCGGCTGCTCAACCCCAAGCACCTGCGCACCGCCGAGGCTTTTTACGCCCGCCACGGTGGCAAGGCGATCATCCTGGCGCGATTTATCCCCGTGGTCCGCACCTTCGTGCCGGTCATGGCGGGGGTGTCGCGCATGCCCTACCGCCGCTTCGCGGCCTACAACGTCGTCGGCGGCTTCGGCTGGATCGCCTCGATGACCGTCACCGGCTACACCCTGGGCAGCACCTTTCCTGGGCTCTTACATCACCTGGAGCTCGTCATCGTCGCGGTGATCGGCCTGTCCGTGTTGCCAGCGCTGGTCGAATACCTTAAAGCACGCCGCGCCGATGCCCCGCCCCACTGAGGGGTTTTTTGAACGTCACCGATGGAGTCTTTACAATGATCCGCTCACTCGCCTGTTTTGTCTGCTGCACTTTGTTCGCGCGTTTGGCCGGCGCCAGCGATGCCGACCTGCTGCTCCCCGATCTGAGCCAGGTACAGGTGTGGCCGGGCCTCGATGGCCGCGGCCTATTGCAGCTGGGGCTGTGGGTCTGTGTCGGCGGCCTTCTCTTCGGCATGCGCACCTTCGCCCGCATCCGCGCCCTGCCGGTGCACGCCTCGATGCGCAGCATCTCAGAGCTCATCTATGAGACCTGCAAGACCTATCTGGTGACCCAGGGGCGCTTCATCCTCGCCCTCGAGGGCCTCATCGCCAGCACCATCGTGCTGTACTTCGGCTGGCTGCGCGCCTACCCGGCGACCAAGGTGGGGGCCATCGTCGCCTGCAGCCTGCTCGGCATCGCCGGCAGCTGGGGGGTCGCCTGGTTCGGCATCCGCGTCAACACCTATGCCAACTCGCGCACCGCCTTTGCCAGCCTGCGCGGCAAGCCCTTCGCCACCCACGCCATTCCCTTACAGGCCGGCATCAGCATCGGCACCATGCTGATCTGTGTCGAGCTGCTGGTGATGCTCAGCATCCTGCTCTATGTCCCCGCCGACTTCGTCGGGCCATGCTTTTTGGGCTTTGCGATCGGCGAGTCGCTGGCCGCCGCCGCCCTGCGCATCGCCGGCGGCATCTTTACCAAAATCGCCGACATCGGTGCCGACTTGATGAAGATTGTCTTCAACATCAAAGAAGACGACGCGCGCAATCCCGGCGTCATCGCCGACTGCGCCGGTGACAACGCCGGCGACTCGGTCGGCCCCACCGCCGACGGCTTCGAGACCTACGGCGTCACCGGCGTGGCCTTGATCACCTTCATCCTCTTGGCCGTTCCGGCAGCGGCAATGCAGGCGCGCCTGTTGGTGTGGATCTTCGCCCTACAGATCATGATGATCTTCAGCAGCATCTTGAGCTACCTGCTCAACCACGCCCTGGCCAGCCGCCGCTGGGGCGATGCCGCCCAGATGGATTTCGAGGCGCCGCTGACCCACCTGATGTGGCTCACGTCGGCGGTTTCGGTCTGCGGCACGCTCGCCGTCTCTTACCTGTTGCTCGCCGATCTTGCCGATCCGACCCTATGGTACAAATTGGCTGCGGTGGTATGTTGCGGCACCCTCGCCGGCGCCCTGATCCCCGAGCTGGTCAAGGCGTTTACTTCCACCCGCAGCGCCCACGTGCGTGAAGTGGTGGCGGCCTCGCGCCAAGGGGGTGCCTCACTCAACGTGCTGGCGGGCCTGACCGCCGGCAACTTCAGCGGCTATTGGCTGGGCCTGACCATCGTCGGGTTGATGGGCGTCGCCTTTGGGATCAGCACCGCCGGGATCGAGGCGCTGATGGTGGCGCCGGCGGTCTTCGCCTTCGGGCTGTTGGCCTTCGGCTTTTTGAGCATGGGTCCAGTCACCATCGCGGTGGACAGCTACGGCCCGGTCACCGACAACGCCCAGTCGGTCTACGAGCTGTCGATGATCGAGTCGGAGCCCGACGTGCGCGCGCAGATCGAGCGCGACCACGGCTTCGCGCCCGACTTCGAGCGCGCCAAGCGCTTTTTGGAGGAAAACGACAGCGCCGGCAACACCTTCAAGGCGACCGCCAAGCCGGTGCTCATCGGCACCGCGGTGGTGGGCTCGACGACGCTCATCTTCTCCATCGTCATGATGCTGACCCAGGGCCTGACGAAGAACGTCGAGATGCTCTCCATCGTCCATCCTCCCTTCTTGTTGGGGCTGATCAGCGGCGGCGCCATCATCTATTGGTTCACCGGCGCGTCGATTCAGGCGGTGTCCACCGGCGCCTACCAGGCTGTCGCCTTTATCCGCGCCAACATCCGCATCGACGACAGCGCCACCCGCGCGTCGGTGGAAGACAGCAAGAAGGTCGTCGCCATCTGCACCCAGTACGCGCAGAAAGGGATGGTCAACATTTTCTTGGGGATCTTCCTCACCACCTTGGCCTTCGCCTGCCTCGACCCTTTCTTCTTCATGGGCTACCTCATCTCCATCGCCGTCGCGGGGCTGTACCAGGCCATCTTTATGGCCAACGCCGGCGGCGCCTGGGACAACGCCAAAAAACTGGTGGAGGTCGACCTGCAGGAGAAAGGCACGCCGCTGCATGAAGCGGTGGTGGTCGGTGACATGGTCGGCGACCCCTTCAAAGACACCTCGTCGGTGGCGATGAACCCGGTGATCAAGTTCACCACCCTCTTCGGCCTCTTGGCCGTCGAGCTGGCGGTAGAGATGAGCACCCACGTGCGCCTTGGCTGCGCCGTCGTCTTCTTCTTGGCCTCGACCGTCTTCGTTTTACGCAGCTTCTACGGCATGCGCATCGCCCACGCCGCCACGTCGCTGGACACCGAGCTTACCGCGGCCGCGGCCAAAACGGCCTGACGATGATCTCAGTGGGGCAGCAGCAGGCCGGCAAACGTCATGGCGCTGCTGCGGATCAGCAGCCATTCGGGCAGCTGGGAATCGTACAGCAACGAGTTCTGTTCGATGGTCCGTAAGTTCTCTTCCCCTTCGGCGTGGTACTGGTTGCGAAACTGGCTCCATTCGTCGGGGATGAAGAGATCTTGGCGCAGCACGGTGGTCAAAGATCCTTCCAGCGTACGAAGCCAGCCGGCCATGGCCTCGTTGAGCTCTGGATTGTTGCCAGTAAGGTGTGGCGCGGCGGCCGCGGCTTCGGCCACCCTTTGCATGCCCTGATACATGGCCCAAGGCGTATAGGTCCGCAGATAGGGCACCGGGCCCCGCGCGAAGCTGGCGCAGAGCTGGCCCAGCAAAAAGGCACTCAGCTTGATGTCGTGCTCGGCCAGCTTGGCCGTGACACGCCCTGCATCGAAGTCCGACGCTGCAGCCTGGGGCACATAGGTTTGCGGCAGAGGGGCGGATCCCGCAGCAATGAGAGACGCCAATTGCGCCTGCGCGGCCTGCAGCTCGCGTACCAGCTGCCTATCGCGACGCGCTTTGTGCCGCAGCATGAGGCCCGCCGACATCGACAGCACACTGGTGCGACTCAGGGACGGCACCAGAAGCGATACGGTGCAGGCTTTTTCGCCCGTCTGCTCCGCCTCGCTGGCGACGATCTGCAGGCGGACGCCTGCCTGCGCTTGCGCGTCGCCGCCCGCCGTTTTCTGTGGCGCAGGGGCGCCAAGCCGCCGTTGAACTTTGACGGCCAAGTGCAACTGGGTCCGCAGAAGGGCATCGTATCGATGCAGCTGTCCTGCGCCTTGGCCGTAGAGCTCCTCGGTGACGCGCATCTGGGCGTTGATGTCACGGTAGGTCGGAGCCATCTCGCCGATCGCTTTGATCCCTTCGAAGGGCAGAGCATGCAGGCGGTAGAGCTCACGGCTGGCCTGACAAATTCCCACGAGCAGGCCCACGGTGGCACCCACGGCGGCCCCCAGGCCGTCGACCGCCAGCAATAAAACAGAAAGCGGCAGCCGCAGTGTCTGCATCAGCCCCGCGAAGCCAATCAGCGCAGTGGAGGCCGCAAAGTAGGCGTAATGGCGCTGCTGGGCCGCGGCTTTTTTGGCTGTCAGCAGCAGCAGCCTCTCGGGCTGTCCCAGGATCCCATACTGATAAAAGTCGTGGGTAAGCTGCACGAACTGCTGTGGCCCGAGTCGGCGCAAAACGATCTCGCTTTTGAGCTGCGCCTCGAGTTTATGTGAGCGCCGCCCCGTTCCCACGAGGACCGCCAAAAGAACCATCGCATTGCCCAGGACGTAGCGGCGAAAGAAAAGCCCCAACATGTTGGCGCAGCCCGCAGGCGTCGCAAAAGACGCATAACGAAATTTCTCCCGCGTGCGTGCCGCCATTTCTTTGCGGCTGAGCCCCAGCCCTTTTGCTTGCGCCGCAAAGCTGCGTTTATTCTTATTTAGAAATTCGAGCGGCATGCAGTGTGCAAAGCTGCTGATGGGGCTCACGGTCGGTTGCCCTGCGTGCAGCAGCGCCCCGGCCAACATATGGCGCCCCACGACGGCCCCGAAATACCCCGAACGCGACCCCGCCACCTGGCGGTCCTGCACCGCAAACTTCTTGATGCTCCGGCGAGAAAGCGACGCGCCCAAATTTTGCACGTGGCTGGAAATTTTCATGGCTTCGTAAAATCGAAAAACTCTCATGAGCCTGCACTATCTTTCATCTATTCGATTACAACGCGCAGCATCACACATATATTCTTCGCAGGCAATTCTTTTCGTGGGCGGAGGTTCAAAAATACCATGTTTTATCGGATTAGTCTGAAAGTCTACATAACCAACACTATGCGTCATGGGCGACAACTCGATTTGCATCTGTCAGCTTGCGCCCCCACAGGACGCCGCAAAAAATAAACCCACATTGCTACCTATATCACGACTCTCAGCAGCTAAATTTCGCAAGTGTCGCTTGTTCCGCTTTGGAAACCGGGTAACCATCCAGCGCTCTTATCGAATAAAAAAATCTCGGCTGACTGACGATCTGAGCTTAACGTCGCAGGGGCCAAAAAACAATTCGTCTAGACGTCTGGCGCTGTCCGCTGTTGCTCAGTTACCGACAAATTTTTTTTGGCCCCTGCGACACGTACTCATGGCTAATCACCAACAGGTTTTTTTGGGGTGATACGAGAAGACGGCGCAGGTTTCGCACAGTAATGCAGGCGTCGCCCTATCGGTCTACTGGAAGATTTCGTGTCGCAGGGGCCATAAAAAATTTGTCGGTAACTGAGGGATGACGAATAAAGAAGGACGTCTAGACGAATTGTTTTCTGGCCCCTGCGACGTTAAGCTCTGCCCGCCGAGTGGCCTTCCGTCTTCCCTAAGAGAGCGCGCCCCGAAACAACCACAACCAAAGTTCCCTAGAAAATCTGCCAGAATGCCTTGCCCTGATTCGTACAGTTCGACATCCTCAGTGCCTTCCCCGCAGGAACCGGCAGTCCAGCCGGGGCGTAAAGACAGAGCTTCGACGGCGCCAAAATCTGGCCGGAATTGTAATCCAGCTTCTGCGCCGCCGAACCGTTGCATGGTGCCACCTGCACGTTGTTCCCACCGGCCGCCACCTGTAAGCAGCGCCGCCCGGTGCCGACGCTAAGGGTGTGGGCGGTGGCGTTGATTTTGATCGTCGCCGCCTGGTTGCTGAAGTCACACGATTGCAGCACGGCGTCGACCGTGGAGGTGCCACCATAGCCCGGATCAAAAACGCACAGGCTGTTGTCCCGGACGCTGGTCAAACTGCCGACGCTGGGGGCGGCAACGTTGGGCGCGCGGCCCTGCATGGCACGCATGTGGGAGATGAGCACGCGCGCCCAGGAGGTGGGAACGAGCAGCGAGTCGATGCCACAGTCACCTTTAAAAGTCTTCTGCAGCAGGGGGATGCCACAGGTGGCACTCATCGCCCAGCCAATGTAGGGGATGCTCAGCTTGTCACAGGTGTTCATCATTGTGTAAGCGTCGTTCAAACCCATCGAGTTCTCGTATTCGGTGACCATGCCGAATTCTCCCACCAGAACCGGCAGCGTTTTGGCGGCGGTGAGAAACTCGCCGGCCCACTTGTCGGGTTTGTCGTAGGGATGGGTCTCGTAAACGATGTTGTCGCTCTTGATGGGATGGGTAATGTAGTAGGCCAGGTTGCGAGCCCAGCCGGTGGTGCCCTGAACGGCAATGAGATGATGGGGTGACTTGGCGGCATCCTCGACCTTGCGGATGGCATTGACGCTTTTGGTCATCGCCTGGAAGACCACGCCGCCCTGGGCATTGATGATGGCCTGGGTGTCGGTGGAGAGGGCGTGCGGCTCATTGGCGATGCCAAACATGACGTTGGGAAACTTCAAGAAGGCGGTGGCCAGCTTGGTCCAGACCTTCTCGCTGCCCTGGTTGGGGATCCCATGGGCGTCGAAGGAGGGGTCGACGGTCAGGGCCAAGAGAATGTATTTGCCGGGATATTTGTCCAGGACGTATTGGGCGGTGGCGACGAGATCTTTGAGGTAGCCGGCGTCGCTCAGCACGTTTTGCCACTGCACCCGACCGCTTTGTTGCGAGTATGAATGCATGTTCAAACGGATGAGGTCGCCGCTCCAGCTCTTGAAGACGGCGTCGATGCGGCGCAGGACCTCGGCGTTGTTGGGCGGCGCCATGGTGCAGCCGTTGCAGGCGCGGGTGTCGAAGAGGTTGACGCCGCGGCCCATGTAGAGGGTGCCGTCAGCCCGGTAGATCTTGTTCTTTTTGGTGCTGAGCCAGCCGGAGGTTTTGGCGCTGGCAAGCCCCAGGCCCAAAGCCCGCATGGCCGATTGCTGGCCGACGTACTCGCCCACCTCGGTGTCACCGTCGTAGACGTAGGCCCGGCTTACCCGCGGGTTGGGGGACTCGATGGGGTGCGGATCGCTCTCGAGGTTGTACTGCCCCTGATAAGCTCGCTGGTCGCTGCTGACGCCGGTGGCATCGCCGCCGCAGTGCAGGCCCAGGGCCGCCAAAAAACATGAGATCAGGCAGAGTCGGCAGGAATTTCGCATACCTATCAGGCTACACCGAGCCGGCGCTCAGCGCCATTTAGCCGTCGACTTTGGCCGGCAGGATGGACATCGCCATCCCCTGCAGCTGCAGGCGTTTCTGGATGGCGAAGGCCGTCTCGTTGTGGAGCAGGCCGACGAAGCGGGACTCGTCGGCGAAGACGACCTTGCCGGCGAAGAAGCTGACGTGGGCGAAGTCGCGGGTGACCTGCTGGCAGAGCGTCTCGAGCTCATGCACAGCATCGGTGCCGGTGGACAGGCGCGCACATGCCGGCACCCCGAGCCGCTCGGACATGTCGATGTATTTGTCCAAAGTTTCGCGGGTGCGCGTCTCTAAGCGGACGATCGAGTCCTCGCCTTTGAACTCACCCGAGTCGACGATGCCCACCGACAAAAAGACGACGTTTTTGAAGAAGCCGGGGAAGGTGGCGAAGATGTTGAGGTAGGTATGGATCCCCAGGCCCCCGTAGCCGCCGACCAACACCACCGCGGTGGGCAGGCTCGGGTCGACGGCGAGGCGCTTCAAAGGCGCCGGCGGCAGCGGGAAGGCGCGCAGCTCCTCGTAGAGGTGGCGCAGCTTTTCACCGGTGGCCTCGTAGTGGGCGCGGATCATGTAGCAGACCGCCACCACCCCAAGGGTGACCGCCAAGGTGATCCAACCGCCCTCGGCGAATTTCTCGAAGACGGTGATCCCCAAAATGGTGAGGCAAAAAACGCAGGCGACGGTGAACAAAATACCGCGCCGCAGGTAGTGAGGCCGCTGTCTGCGGGTGCGGAAGGTGTTGCGGGCCATGCCGAACATCGACAGCGAGAAGGTGACGAAGACGTTGATCGAGTACATGACCACGAGCTTGCGCACGTCGCCTTGGGTGTAGAGCAGCGCCAGCAAGGAGGATCCGCCCATCAGCAAGATGCCGTTGCCGGCGGTGAGCCGGTCGGAGAGGGCGGCAAAGCGGCGCGGCACCCAGTTGTCCACCGCCATGTTGGCGAGCACCCGCGGGCCGTCGATGAAGCCGGCCTGCGCCGCGACGATCAGCAGCGCCCCCTCGGTGATCAGGGTCAAGATCACGAAGGCCTGGCCACCGGGGATGCCGGCGGTGAGGGTGTGCAAGAGCACGGCGTTCAAGGTCTGGCCCTCCTGGGGCTGCACCTCCCAGAGCAGATAGCATAAAAACAGGCCCGCCGCGGTTAGCGACAGCGAGAGGGCCATGTAGACCATCGTCCGCTTGGCGGTGCGCACGCGCGGCTCGCGCATGATCGGCAGGCCGTTGGAGACCGCTTCGATGCCGGTGTAGGTGCCGCCGCCCAGCGAGTAGGCGCGGATGAACAGCAGCGCCATGGCGCTCCAGCCCAAAGAATCCAACCCTTCGCGGAAGTCGGTGCCGACCTTCACCGCCGTGTGCAGCGCCTGCGGCGCTCGAACGATGAGGCCGCCGCCGATCATCAGGATGTGGGTGGCCAAGAAGGCCAAAAAGATGGGGATCATGCTGACCACCGACTCTTTGATCCCGCGCATGTTCAGGGCGGTGAGCAGGACGATGACCAACACCTGCGCAAAAAGCTTCTCCTGCACCAGATGGCTGGGCAGAAAGCTGAACAGCGCGTCGCCTGCGGCGGCGATGGAGACGGTGACGGTCAGGACGTAGTCGACCAGCAGCGCGCAGCCGGAGATCACCCCCACCCGCTCGCCCAGCAGCTTGGTGGCCACGACGTAGCCACCGCCGCCGTGGGGGAACTCTTCGATGATGGCGCTGTAGGCGGCGCTGATCAGCAGGACCGTCAGGCCGGTGAGCAGCGCCAGGCCGATGGCCAGATAGGTATGGCTGCCGAGGGTGCGATAGGCCTCTTCGGGACCATAAGAGGAGGAGGAGAGGCCGTCGGCGCCCAGGCCCACCCAGGCCAAAAACGGCACCAGGCTGAGGTTGTGGTAGGTGCTGCTGTCGTGCAGGTCCAGCGGCTTGCCGCGCAGCTTGGCGAGCAGGCGGTCCCAGCGGCTCGGCGTCGGACCGCCGGCGGCTCTTGGCGAGTCGGCTGCGTCCATCAGCCGTGCCGCGCGATGAGGTAGCCGCGCGCCTCGCCGGTGAGCGGGTCCTGCGCCTGCATGGCGACGAGCAGGGCCTCAAGCGACAGCCAGTAGGGCAGGTGCAAAAGGTGGTCAACGTCGAGTATTAAAACGGCCTGCTCCTGCGCATCGTACGCCCCCACCACCGACAGGTGGCCCCCCGGACCTTTGTCGCGGCGGTAGTGCGACTGTAGAAAA
>JBBSTS010000009.1:0-11947 GCA_038235675.1 Myxococcota bacterium
GTAGCGGTCGTTCATTGCTTTAGGGCTCCAACCGGATCTGCCGCGCATCTTGGGGCATTTTTAACATCCGCCAGGCGACCCCCAAAAAGGCGCGGTCGCGGACCAGGTAGCGGCCCGCCATGCGGCGCGGCTCCTGCGCCAGGCGGTACAGCCACTCCAAACCCGAGCGCGACATCCAGCCCGGCGCTCGGCGCACGCGTCCGGCGATGAAATCCAAGGTGGCGCCGATGCCAAAAGCCAACGCCGGGGCGTAGTGGACAGCATTTTGATGCATCCACAGCTCTTGCTTGGGACAACCTAAGGCCACCAGCAGCACATCGGGCTTGGCGTCGCGCACTTGCTGCAACAGGGCGGCGTTTTGCGCCGGTTCTTTTTCGAAGCCCAGCGGCGGCGACAACGTCGCCACCAGCCGCAGGCCGGGGTGGCGCTCGCAAAGCTTTTTCCCGGCCGCCTCGCCGACGCCAGGGGCACCGCCGAGCAGGGCGACCCGCCAGCCCTTCTGCGCCGCGCGAGAGATCAGCGGCTCGACCAGGTCTGAGCCGGAGATTTTCTCCGGCAGCGGCGTCTTCATCAGGCGCGACAGCCAGATAAGCGGCATGCCGTCGGCCAGCGACAAGGAGGCCTCGCGGTAGGCGTCGCGCAGATCGAGGTTCTCTTCGGCCAGGCAGACGTGGTCGATGTTGGGGGTGACCACGAAGCCGCCGCGGCTGGCCGTGACGAGCTCGTCGATGGCCTCGAGGCAGCCGGCGAAGTCGAGGATGTCGGCGTGGATGGCGCCGAAGCGCACGCGCCGCTGCACCTGCGAAGGGGCCCGCGAGCGGCGCACCGTCAGCGCGGTGAGGGGGGGCGGCGGCGTGCTCATTTGGCCTCCTCGGCCGGCGGCGGCGGCGCCTTGCGGGCCACGACCACCGACTCAGCCGGCCGCACCAGCGAGTAAGGCGGCACCGAGACGGCCAGCACCGAGCCGGCCATGATCTTGCTGCCCTCGCCGACGGTGATGGGGCCCAAAAGGGTCGAGCCGGGGCCGACGTGGACGTTGCGCTCGAGGGTCGGCGCCCCCACCTGGCGCGATTTGGCGTCGGTGGACTCGCCCAAGGTGACGTTTTGAAACAGGATGCAGCCGGCACCGACGCGCGCAGCGTGGCTGATGATGAGGCCGGTGCCATGGACGATCATCAGCCCCGGGTCGATGTCGGCCTCCCAATGGATCTCGGTGTTGTAGACCAGGCGGATCATCCGCGAAGTGGCCTGCGGCAGCAGAGGCAGGCGCAGATCGACGAAAAGCTGCATCAGCCGCGTCGCCGCCGCCGTCTGGAAACCTATTTTGGTGACCAGATCGACCGGCAGGCGCCACAGCGGCACCTTTCTTTGATGATACTTCTCGCCGTAGAAGCGCACGCTGTTGAAGTCAGCGAGCACGGCGTGGCCAAAATGGGCCACCGCCTGCAGCGGCGAAAAGTTTTTGCGTCCTCGCTTGCTCATGGCTGCACCTGGGCCGGGGTGTTGGCGCGCCAGCGTTTATGCCAGTACGCGGCCATCTCCACGGCGGTCTGCTTGAGACTGCCAGCATCCTCGCGCACGCCGCGAAAATACTGCAAACCATAGCCGAGGGTGGTGCCCTTGATGGCCAGGCCCTCGAGGCCCAAACCATCGCCCGCCATCGCCGCCCGCATCACCCACTGCGTGAGCTTTTCACCCAGGCTCGGCGCCAGAATCGGCACCGCCATCAGCGCCCGCGACAGCGGGTGGATGAGGGTCATGAAGCGCCAGGGATCGGCGGACTCGACCTCGGGATGCTTTTGGGCGATGCGCCGGTCGTACATGCCGTAGTGCAGGGCCCGGCGCAGCCAGACGTTCAGATCGGCGTGGTCGGAGCCATGCACCGTCTTGGCCTGGGCACAAAAGCGCAGGACGTTGCCATTCTTCTCCAGCCGCACCCCAAGCTCGCGGTCTTCGGAGCGCGCCAGCGAGCGATCGAAGCCGCCGACGTCGAGGTAGGCCTGGCGCCGAAAGGAGACGTTGCCGGTGCAGACGCTGATCCCCCGCACCACCTCGGTGCCGGCGTTGACGCTGGCGACGAAGGCGGCGAGCTGGGCGGCATGAAAGCGCTCGAAGATGGGCATCTTGGCCAGCTGCGGTGCCGGCGCGATGAGGCCCAGCACCACCGTCGCCCCCGCATCGTGGGCGGCGACGTGGGCGGCCAAAAAGTCAGCCTCGACCCGCATGTCGTCGTCGGTGATGACGATGATGTCGCCCTGCGCCTGGCGCACCCCCTCGTCGCGGGCCACGGCGGGCCCCTGGTTGGCCTGACAGGTCACGTGCAGGGCGTAGGGAAGCTGCAGCCCGGCGCAAATCTTCTCCACCGACTCTTTGCTGCCGTCGTCGACCAGGCGCACCTCGAAGTCGCCAGGGGGCAGCGTCTGGCGCGCCAAGTCGCCGAGCAGCTCGAGCAGAAGGGGGCCGCGGTTGTAGGTGGCGATGACGACGCTGACTTTGAGGCTCATGGCGTGGGCTGCACCACGTAATCACGTTTTTTGGGGATGATGCGGGCGGGGATCCCCACCGCAACGCTGTCGGGGGGAACGTCCTGCAGCACCACGGCGTTGGCGCCGATCATCGAGCGGGCGCCGATGGTCACCGGCCCCAGAACCCGCGCCCCTGCTCCCACCCAGACGTCGTCCTCGAGGGTCGGGTAGCCGTCTTCTTTGGCCTGGCCGACGGTGTTGCTGCCAAAAAAGCGCACGCGGTTGCCGATTTTGCTGTTGCCGCCGATGACCACCGCCAGCGGGTGGATGAACCAGACGCCGTGGCCGAGCTGCACGTCCTTGCCAATTTCGATGCCGTGCACCGCCGTTTGCACCACCCGCAACAGGTGGTTGACCCCCAGCAGATGGTATTGCCTGGCCGCCATGCGAGCCCGCTGCAGAGAGGTCACCGCGAAGGAGTCGTAGTGCAAGGCGACGCGCAGCATGCTGCGCCAATCGTCGCGCCCGGTCGCCATGGGGGTGAGCTGCCTAATATCCTTGAGCATGTCCGACAACATTGCGCGCAACCCCTAACCTCGTAGGCCACGCTAGCACGCGTACCCGGCGGCAAAAAAAAAGGCGCCGCAGCCATACTCTTGACGGATAAGGCATATTTTGCGACTTCTGAGCGTTCATGAAACCATCCCACGTTGCCAAGCCCGCCGCCGCCAAAGCCGTGACGCCCGTTCCCGTCACCGGCTATCGCCTCCTCAATCACCCAATCTACAACAAGGACCACGCTTTTACTGCCGCAGAGCGCAAAGGCTTGGGATTGCAGGGGCTGTTGCCGGCCACCGAGCTGGACATCGAGGCGCAGGCCGAGCTCGAGCTCGAGCGCGTGCGCGCCAAAGACGACCCGTTGGAGAAATTCATCGGCCTGGCTGCGTTGCAGGACCGCAACGAGACGCTTTTTTATCGCCTGCTGATCGACAACCTCGCCGAGCTGATGCCCATCATCTACACCCCGACGGTGGGCCGCGCCTGCGAGCTCTACAGCCACATCCTGCGGCGGCCGCGCGGCATCTGGATCACCCCCGAAGACGTCGCGCGCATCCCCGAGCTGCTGCGCAATGCCCCGCAGCGCAACGTCCGCCTCATCGTCGTTACCGACAACGAGCGCATTTTGGGACTGGGCGACCAGGGCTGCGGCGGCATGGGGATCCCCGTCGGTAAACTGGCGCTGTACTCGGCCGCCGCTGGCATCAACCCGGTCGAAACGTTGCCCATCAGCCTCGACGTCGGCACCAACAACAAGGCCCTGCTCGCCGACCCCTACTACGCCGGCTACCGCCAGCCGCGCCTACGCGGCGAGGCCTACAGCACCTTTGTCGAGGCGTTCATCACGGCGGTGCAGCAGGTTTTCCCACGTGCCGTGCTGCAGTGGGAAGATTTCCACAAAAACACCGCCTTCATCAACCTCGAGCGTTATCGCCGGCGGATCACCAGCTTCAACGACGACATTCAGGGCACCGCTGCTGTGGCCTTGGGCGGCATCCTGGCCGCCCTGGGGCACACCGACCAAACCTTGGGCGAGCAGCGCATGGTCTACCTGGGCGCCGGCACCGCCGGCGTCGGGATCAGCGACCTGATGCGTTTGGCGATGCGCGCCCAAGGGATCGACGAGACGGTGATCAGTCGCAGCCAGGTGTTTTTGGACAGCCAGGGCCTGGTGCACCAGGGCCGCGAGCTGCGCGGCGACCCCCAGAAGCAGGCGGTGGCCCTGAGCCCCACCGACTGTCAGGCCTACGGCTTCGCCTGTGACGAGCCCATCGGTCTGCTGGAGGTCGTTCGCCGCGTCAAGCCCACCGTGCTGGTGGGCACCGCCGCCCAGGCGCACGTCTTCACCGAAGAGGCGCTGCGGGAGATGGCCAAGCACGTCGAGCGGCCGATCGTTTTGCCCTTCAGCAACCCCACCTCGAAAGCCGAGTGCACCCCCGAGCAGGCGCTGAGCTGGACGGACGGGCGCGCCGTGGTGGCCACCGGCAGCCCCTTCGCGCCGGTCAAGCGTGGCCACCGCACCCACGTCATCGGCCAGGGGAACAACGTCTTCATCTTCCCGGGCGTCGGACTGGGCTGCATCGTCGCCGAGGCCAACGTCATCACCGAGTCGATGTTTCTGGTCGCAGCGGCCACCATGGCGGCCTGTGTCAGCAAGGAGCGCTTCGATTCGGGCGCGGTCTACCCGCGCGTTGAAGACCTGCGTGACGTCTCGCATCGCATCGCCTGCAGCGTCGTACGTGAGGCGGCCCGCCTCAACGTCGGGCGCCACGTCAAAGACGAAGAGGTCGAGCAGATGGTGCGAGACGCGATGTGGTTCCCGCACTACCTAACTTATGCCTGAGAAGCGCGCTTGGCGCGCCCCCAGCGAGGGGCGCGCCAAGCCAAGCGGCGCTTAGGGCAGCTTGACGCTCTTGAGCATGGTGCGAAATGACTCGCGCTGTGCCTCGAAGGGCAGGCCATCGAGGTGCGAGGCGATCAGGGCATGCAGCATGCCGCTGCGCAGGGTCATCAGCTGCATCTGACGGACCTTCTCGCTCGATGGTCCGAGCACGACGTGCTCGAAGAGTACCGCCTCACGGCCGTCGCCCAGGTTGACCTTCTCCATCGGCCCCGGCGGCCGGTGCAGGGCACCTTGCTGCTGCAGCTTGGCGGTCTGCTTCTGCACATAGGACTGCAGGGTTTCGGTCTTGTCGATCGCCTCGGAGACGACCACGAGGTTCTGCTGGAAGTTGCCCTGAACGCCAGGCCCTTTGGCGCTGTCGGCGGGTCCCACCAGGATCAGCGAGGCAATTTGCCACTGGCTGGGGGCGGTGACGGCAAAGCTGCCAAGGTCGATCTGCGTCGCGGAGGTGGGTGCGTTTTCGGCCATAACCGTAAGCATATGTGCCGACGCGCAACAGGTCAATCCACCCCTTGACAATTGCCGGGAGGTAGGGCAATACCCGGCTCGCTGAGCGGGACTAACTCAGTGGTAGAGTGCAACCTTGCCAAGGTTGAAGTCGCGAGTTCGAATCTCGTGTCCCGCTCCATAATCGCCTGGACGTCGCCTATGTTCGACCCGCATGCGCCCCCACCCCCGGTCGATGCGCTCAACCTGGCCCAACAGCTGATCCGCTGCCCAAGCGTGACGCCGAAGGACGCCGGAGCCATGGCTGTGCTCGCCGCCGCCGCCCGCCGAGCCGGCTTCACCGTCGAGACCTTCACCGACGTGCACGCCGGCCAGCCGGTGCAGAACCTCATCGCCCGGCGCGGCACGGGCAGCCCCTCACTCGCCTTCACCGGCCACGTCGACGTCGTCCCCCCCGGTCCCGCGGCGAGCTGGCGCCACCCTCCCTTTGCCGGCGTCGTCGCCGAGGGCCGCCTGCACGGCCGTGGGGCAGTGGACATGAAGGGCGCGCTGGCGGCCTTTTTGGCCGCCGCCAGCAACACCCCGCAAGCGCGCGGCACCCTGTCGCTGCTGGTCACCGGCGACGAGGAAGACGGCGGTCCTGCCGGCATGCGCGCCCTGCTCGCCCACCTGCAGGCCCAGGGCCCGCTGCCCGACGTCGCCCTCATCGGCGAGGCCTCCAACGAGGGCGAGATGGGCGAGGGCATGCGCATCGGCCGCCGCGGCAGCCTGCACGCCACCCTGCGCGCTGAAGGCATCCAGGGCCACGTGGCCTGGCCGCAGAAGGCCCGCAACGCCCTGCACCTCTTGCTCGACGCCTGCCAAGCAGTACGGCGCCTGCCTTTGGCGCCGGCCCACTCCGTCTTCCCGGCCAGCAGCCTGCAGATCACCCAACTTCACTGTGCCAACGACACCGGCAACGTCATCCCTGGCGCAGCGCTGGCCAAGCTCAACCTACGCTTCAACCCCGGCGACGACGGGGGTGCCCTGGCCGCGGCGATCGTCGAGGCCGTGCAGAAGAGCTCCCCCTTCGTCACCGTCGAGACCTCGATCAGCGGCGAGCCCTACCTCAGCGAGGCACCGCAGCTGGTCGCTGCCCTGCTGGCCGCCTGCCGCAGAGTGCTCGGCAGGTCTCCAGAGCAAAACGCAGGCGGCGGCACCTCAGACGGGCGTTTTTTGCAGCGTCATTTTCCCGTGGTCGAGTTCGGCCTGGTGGGCGACCTGGCGCACCAAGTAAACGAGAGCGTCCCCATCGCCGAGCTGCACCAGCTGCAGGAGGTCTACGCCGCAACCTTGGAGAACTTTTTTTCGTCCTCGAAGTGAAGCCCTTTCTTGTAGTGGTCCCACGGTCTGCGCGACATTGAGAGGATGAAATCTATCCGCTCTCTCGCCTTGCTCAGCTCGCTCTGCCTCGTCGCTGCGGCGACCCAAAGTGGCTGTGGCAGCAAGAAAAAAACCTCGGAAGCCAGCGTCAACGTCTCCTCTGATCCCAACTCGGTGCTCAACCCCGAGACCGGCCAGCTGGTTTCGTCGGAGCCCCATCCCGCCGCCTGCGCCGAGAACATTCCGCCCGAGCCCGGCGTCAGCACGGTCGCCGGCTGCGCGGCCACCGTCGGCACCCTCGCCCCTTCTGAAGGCGTCTGCTTCGTGCAGAACCAGGTCGCGCCGTCTTGGGGCAACGAGCCGCCCAGCTCCGGACCGCAGTACGAGGTGCCGGAGTTCAACTATTACATGTCGCCCACCGTGGTGCCCCGCGGCCGCTACGTGCGCAGCCTGGCCCACGGCTACGTCGTCATCTCCTACAACTGTCCACTGGGCTGTGCCGCCGACGTCGCGGCGCTCAACCAGCTGATCACCGGGCCCCTCACCGGCCTGCCAACCATCCTCACCGAGGACCCGCTGCTCAAGACGGGCACGCGCTTCGCGGCAATGTCCTGGAACTACGCCTACCCCTTCGAGACGATCGACAGCGCCGCCTTGAGCTGCTTCGTGCGCCAGCACAACTCGTGGGGCCTGCTCAACCACGTCAACGGTGGCGAGGAGCAGGCCAAGGCGTCGCTGCCCGACGCCAGAGCAGCCGAAGACGCGCGCGACACCGAATAGAGCCTAAGCTCGCCCCCGGCGACCCAAAGGGGTCCGCCGGGGGCGAGTGCGAGGTGCACGCTTGCCCTCGCCCCCCGCCTTTCCATATAGCAACGGCATGAAAAACACTCTGCTCATCCCTGCCTTTGCCGCCGTGCTCTGCGGCGGTTTTTTGCTGTCCACCTTCGCGCCGGCTCGGGCCGCAGCCGGCGCCGCGCCAGCAACGCCCAAAGACGTTGCCGCACCACCCAAGGACGCCAAAAAGACCGCCAGCGGCCTGGCCATCAAGGTGCTCAAGGCTGGCAAAGGGAAGCGCCACCCGCAGGCCACCGACGAGGTGACGGTGCACTACAGTGGCTGGACCACCGACGGCAAACTCTTCGACAGCTCGGTGTCACGCGGCAGCCCCACGACTTTCCCGCTCAACGGCGTCATCGCCGGCTGGACCGAGGGCGTCCAGCTGATGGCCGAAGGTGAGAAAGCGCGCCTGTGGATCCCCGCCGAGCTGGCCTACGGCAACCAGCCTGGCCGGCCCCAGGGGATGCTGGTGTTTGACATCGAGCTGCTCAAAATCGCGGGGTGAAGCTGCCTGAGCCCCTCCACCAACCCCTCACCGCCGACGCGCAGGCGGTGGCGGCAGGTAGGCTGCAGCCAGAGTGCGCCAGCAGCTACACGCCTAGCCGCACCGCCGCGCGCGGCGTCTTGTTGGCCCTGCATGGCTTTACCGCCGGGCCCTACCAATTTTCCGCTCTGGCCGAGCGCCTCGCAGACGGTGGCATTGCCACCTATGCTGCGCGGCTGCCCGGCCACGGCGCCCGCGCCGCGGCCGGCGACCCAAGCTTCTTGGAACTGCCCAAAAGCCGTGAGCTCGCAATTTACGTCGACGCCGCCGAAGACGCCCTGAAGCGGGCGACGCAGCTGGCCGCGGACCTCAAGGCTCCCCTCACCCTTCTGGGCTTCTCCCTCGGAGGCGCGTTGGCCCTGCACCTGGCGCTGCAAAAGCCGCAACAGATCGCCCGTTTGGTGTTGTTGGCGCCGTTGGTTCGGCCACAGGGGCGGCGCGCGCAGCTCAGCTTTTTTGCACTGCAGCAGGCGCAGCGCCTGGGCCTGGGGCCGCTGCTCGACCGCCTTCCCTTCTCCTGGGGCGAGCTGCCTACCGCCCCCGACTGGCACCGCCCAGGCCACTGGCACTTTCGCGTTGGCCACCTCTTCGCGGTGTTGACCTTCGCCGCCAGCCTGTCGCGCCTGCGGCTGCCGCTGCGCACCCCCACTCAACTGATCACCTCCGGCGCCGACCGCCGCTGCGACCCACATGGGGCCCAGCGGCTGCTGCAGGGGGCAACAGCGCCCACCTACGTCTATCACTTCCCCGCCGCCCTGCAGGTGCCACACGCCATGTTGTCGGCGCAGGAAAATCGCAGCGGCCAGACGCGCCTGGAGATCGAAACCATGGTCGCCGCCTTCGTCGAGCAGGGCGTCGGCAGCGACAACCGTAGCGGCCGCGACGCCTGACGTGCAGCCCGTGCCCCTGCTGGTTGGCGACGCCGCCGCGGCCGCCCTGCAGCAGCTGCTGCGGGGCGGCCCGCTCGCCGTCGCCGCCGAGCCCCAGGCGGCGGGGACGGCCTCGCCGCAGGCGCCGCAGCTGCTGGCCTTCGCGGGCCGTCAGGGCCGCCTACTGTGTGATGCACGCCAGACGCCGCAGCTGCGCCCTCTGCTGCAGCAGGCGCCATTTCTTTGCGCCTACGACGCCAAGCGCCTGCACCGTCGCCTGCGCGTCGGTGGCCTGCAGGGCCCGGCCCGCTGGGGATGTCTGCGCCTTTGCGAGCAGCTGCTGCAGGCCGGCGGCAGCGAGGCGGTGGATCTGGAGGCCTTGGCGCGGCGCCACCTAAGAGGGGCGCTGGCGCCGGCAGGCGAAAGTCTTGCGGGCCTGGTGGCCCACGCGGCGGACCTGGCCCACATCGTCGAGCAGCAGATCGCCCTCTTGCAGCAGGAGGGGCTGCAGCAGGTATCGAAGCTGGAGGCGGCTGCCGTCGGCGTCGTCGCCGACATGGAGCACGTCGGCATGCCTTTCGTCGCGGCCGAGTGGGAGGCGCTGGCGACGCGCAACGAGCGGGCGCAGCGCCAGGCCGCCGAGGCGCTGGCGCTGCATCTCGGCGCCGACCCGGCGCCGCTCACCTCCGACGCGGCCATCCTGGCGGCCTTGGCGCATGCGGGCCACCGTCTGGACAGCCTCGGCAGGTCAGCGGTGGCGCGGCTGCCGCCGCCTATGGCGACGGCGGTCCAGGCGCTGCGGCAGCTGCTCAAGCTGACGCAGGCCTATGGGCGCGCCTTTTTGCAGCACGTCCAGTCCGATGGGCGGGTGCATGCCACCTTCGAGCAATGCGGCGCCAGCAGCGGCCGAATGGCTTGCCACAGCCCCAACCTACAGGCGATGGTGCAGAGCGCCGCGCACCGCCGCTGTTTTGCCCCGGCGGCGAGCGAGCTGTTGGTGGGGGGCGACTACCAGGCCTGCGAGCTACGCATCCTGGCGCAGATCAGCGGCGACCCGGTCTTCTGCCACGCCTTTGCCGCAGGCCAGGACGTCCACGCCGAGGTCGCCACCTTGCTGTTCGAGCGCCCAGTGACCAAAGCCTCGGCGCCCGAGTTGCGCCAAACCGCCAAGGTGGTCAGCTTCGGGCTTGCCTATGGCATGGGTGAGCGCGGCCTGGCGAGCACCCTCGGGGTAAGCGTGGCACGTGCCGAGGAGCTGCTGCAGCGTTATCGCCGCCGCTTTCCGCACATCGATGCGGCGCTGCGCACGCGCGCCGCTGAAGCGTTGCAGCGCGGCGAGGTGCGCACGCTGATGGGCAGACGCCTGAACCTGCGGCCGCTGCTGGCACGCGACCCGGCGGCGGCCACCCGGGTGGCCAAGAACATGCCCATCCAGGGAAGCAACGCCGACCTGGTCAAGCTTGCCCTAGCCGAGGTCGGCGCCCGCCTAAGCCATTTCACCGACGCCGCAGTGGTCAACTGCATCCACGACGAAATCTTGGTGCAGTGCGCGAAGGGCGATGCCGACGGGGTCGCCGACGCCCTGCGCTCAGGCATGCTGGCGGCGGCTCGCCGCCTGCACCCGGACGTCCCGGCACAGGTCGACCTGCACCGCAGCCCCACCTGGAGTCGATAGAGCAAATTTCTATAGGTGGCCCCTTGGGTTTGACGTTTTGCCTACCCACGTGGTAAAGGGCCCCTCAACCAAGGAGTCCACGTGGCCCGCGTTACCGTCGAAGATTGTCTGGATGAAGTCGACAACCGTTTTGCTCTGGTGATCCTGGCGGCGCAGCGCGTGCGTCAGCTTCTCAAAGGTGCCAAGCCCACCGTCGAGCATTCCCGCAACAAAGCCGCCGTGTTGGCGCTGCGCGAGATCGCCTCGGCGCACGTCTACTCAGAAGGCGAGCTCGAAGACATCCTGCGTGAGTACGTCGCCAAGCATCAGGACGTCGCTTAAGGCCTGCACACTACGCCAGCTTTTGCCGCAGCTCGTTGCGGCAAAAGCGGCGCACCTGCTGTAAAATGGGCCCCTCGCCCATCCGCCGTCCATGTCGAACGCCATGATGGGCGACCAACTGGGCACAAAACGCGGCCGCCGCGCGGCTGGCGGTGTAGTAACGGCCATGCTCGGCCGCCGGCACTGCAGCATGCAACGCGAAGCGCCCGAAGCACTGTCGCAGCAGCCACGTCTCCAGTCCCGGGTTGGCGCCGCCTTGGCGGCGCAGCAACAACCAGGCGGCGACGAACTTGTCCACCTCGGCCTGAAGCTCGAGCTCAAGGGCGCGCGTCTTCCACCCCGCCGCCGCCCGCCAGCTCAAGTAGACGAAGTGGCTGACCCCCTCGAGGGCGATGCAGTAGGCTGGCAGGTTGTCGCCGTGCAGACGCACCGCCGGGTCCTGGTGCTGCAGCGTCGCAAGGACACCGGGATGGACATAGAGCGCCAGCTCGACCTGCTCGTCGCGCTGCGCGACGAGCAGCTGCTCGGGGAGCCGCGCCCCCGGAAGCAGCTGCTGGCGCACGGCATCGTCGACCAAAAAGGCCGTAACCTGCAGCTCCAATCGCACGTCGTGTAGTCCTTCGACCGTGCGTTGCAGTTGGGCAAGAAGGCACCCGACGTCCACTGGCGGCATGCCTACTGCTCGTAACTGGTCGGCAGATCGGCGCTGGGCAGCATGCCGCGCTCGATCAGCTGCCGTCGCAGGTGCTTGCTGCCGGTGCGCGCATAGCGGTCGTAGGTCTTGAGCAAATCGAGATCGCGGCCGCGGTTGCGGCTGGCGCGCGCTGCGACGACGTTGAGGACGTCGACCAGGTCGGTGAATTGACTGGCGAGCTGCAGATAAAGCTCGGCAAATTGACCGCCGTGGCGCTGGCTGCCCACCAGGCTGGCCAAGCTGTTGTAGGCGGTGCCGCCCATGCGGATGTA
>JBBSTS010000010.1:0-11558 GCA_038235675.1 Myxococcota bacterium
AAAAAATTTGTCGGTAACTGAGCCGTGCCGGAAAACTGTGGGCGTCTAGACGAATTGTTTTATGGCGCCTGAGACGTCAAGCTTCGCATTCCGGCTGGTTGGTGCTTCGCCTCGCGCCTAATGTTATCGGTGAATAGTTACCTTTTTTCAACGAGAACAGCAACACAAAACATCCAATCCCTCAAAAAGCCAAACTACTTTAGTCGTGAACTGTTCGCCGATCATGGTAAAATCGACTTTTCGGCGGGCAACCGCTGTATCATGGATTGTTAAAATAATGTCGCGTAAGCCTTTTGTCACACGACGGCCGGGGGTCGTTATACGTTACGGCGCAGTACGGCTATCTCGCCTATGTGCGTGACAGCACTGGTAACGCATTGATGCTGCAGCAGAGCGATTCTTCTCTGGCCAATCAGTGGCTGAGTCCGCTGAACCTGCGTGATCCCAATCTCGCAACAACAGTGGATCGGGAATTTGCACTGCCCGACGCATTGGCAGCGGGCCTCAACGGCTCCTTGCCCGTCTCCTCAGGGCCTCTGCCGGCTCCGGCTCCGGAGCTACAGCCTGCGCAGGATCCGAACACCTCTGAGGCCTCGCCTGCAGCCCAGTCGTCTTTTACTGCGTCGCAGCAGTCGCGGGTGTGGTCGATGCTGCTTGACGGCGGCGTGGGTTCCTTGGAGGGTGTCAACGTCCGCCGCCTCGCTGGCATGCCGCAGTAGCAATGACCACCAGGGCGTGCCCGGCAGCCAGACGTTGGCGCAGCCCTGCGGGGGCGCGCTTTGCTCAGAGCCCGCAGTCGTGGACGTCGTGGTTGACAACGATGAGATCTTGCGTCAGGCACTCGAGTCTTCGTCCTTGCCACCCTCGCCAAAGAACGTCTCGAAGTAATAGGGATAAACTTGCCGCTTGGCGGTAAGTGGCAGGTCCAAGAGGCGCCGGGCGGTGGGCCGCGCACGCATCAGGGTGACCTGCTTGCCGCCGAGGTGGGCGTCGACCAGATGACAGCCGTAGACGCCATTTTGATCGTTGAAGCTGCTGCCAAACAGGCGCGCCAACAGCTCGCGTGCAGGATAGACGCGGCAGGCGCCCTGCGCGTCCAGCCACGGGCAGCTGAAGGCAATTTTTTTGGCGATGGCGAAGTGGTCGCGGGCTCCTTCGGGCACCGGCGCCTCCAAGGCTTCGATCTGGGCGCGGTGCTGCCGGTAGAGGGCGCGGCCTGCCGCCACCACCTGCGCCCGCAGCTCGGCGTCCAGATGGCGCTGGGCGTAGTCCCAGACGTAGAGAAACTCCAGCGGCGTGATGAAGACGCTCTGGTGGCAGCACATCGAGCAGCCACGGTGGCAGGGGAGGTCGAGACCCGCGGTGTTGCGGGCGTTGCGCGCGTCGACCTCGTCGTAGAGCGCCTGCAGCCCGGCGAAGGCGGCGGCCAAGTCGACGCCCCAGCCTGCCGCCATGGCGTGCAGGTCCAGCTCGTGCGGTGCTGCCGTGGCCCTACCTGCGGCCGCGCCGCGCCCGCATGGCCACCGAGCCCAGGATATTTTCGTTGCCGACCAACTCCGCCGTGCGCCGCGTGTCGGCGAAGGTGCTGCGGCCCAACACCACGCAGAGGGCGACGCAGTCGACGCTGCGGGCGGTGGTGACCATCGGCGGCCGCGACAAAAGCGCCCCGGAAGCCACCAGCAACAGCGTGTAGGGGCTGGTCCCCGCGCGCAGGAGCTCGGCCTGCTTGGGGATCTCCACCATCCCCACCTGCGCCTCGCTCATCTGCTGAGCGGCGCAGTCGAGGACCCAAAAACGCCCGTGCTGAGCGGCAACGCCGGCACCCCCGGCGGCGGCCGGCGGCGGGGCGCCCAGGCGCATACTCGCGCCGCTGTCGCTGGCGACGCCGCTGGCGTTGATCACCAAGACGCGGTTGCGCGGGTCCAGCGACCCCATCTGTGCCATCTCCAGGGCCAGCTCCAGCGTCGAGGTGGCCTCGTCGGTGGGCACCAGCGACAGCGAGCGCCAGGGGCGGCTGCGGGTCAGCTCGGCCCACGTATGCTGCATGGCGCGAGAAGGCAGCCCCACGGTGCCGCTGCCGAGGCCACTGCCTCCCCCGCTGCGGCCATCGCGGGACATGTTCAGAGATTGGGCCATTGGGCGCTCCTGTCGGTGAAAGTCAGTTTATGTCAAGCGGCAGGCAAAAGCCTGTTATTCGCCCTGGCGCTTGGTGCGCACCCAGGCGTCGGATCTGCTGCCCGGCCGCAGCTTGAGCAGCAGTTTCCAGACGACGTAGACCGGTGCCCAGCAAAGCGCCGTGACGGCCCCGAAGCCAAGGCCCGAGAGCACCATGCCGCGGCCAACGTAAAAAGCGAGACCGAGCCAGCCGCTCCCCCAGACGTAGAGCTCCCAACAGGGCCTCGCCACGGCCGGTGCGAGGGCGAGGTGCGCGGCAGCCACCGCGGTGCCCAAAACCAGGCCCAACCCCAGGGTGCTCAGCGGCGGCACTGCCAAATCGAGCGCCAGATCCAGCAGGATGGCGTCGCCTCGGCGCAGCGCATCCCAGGCAAGGCGCGGCAGGTCGCGCTTGACCAGCGCCATGCGGCCGCCCTCCCAGCGCTGACGCTGGCTGCGTGATCCGGCGGCATCGGCGACCATCTCGCCGTAGACGCATGCCGCGTCGGCGTAGACGACGCGGATCCCGGCGCGCCCCAAAGCGATGCCGTACTCGACGTCCTCGACCAGTCCGAAGGCCTGATGGGGAATGCGGCGCAGCAGCTCGGTGGTGAAGCACATGCCGTTGCCGCGCAGCCCCGCCGAGACGCCCAAGCGCTCGCGCCCCAACGAGCGCAGGCGGTGAAACATCGCCATCGCCAAAACAATGAGGCGGGTGCGCCAGGAGGCCTGCGGGTTGCTGACGCCATAGTTGCCCTGCACCGCCTGGGCGCCGTTCTGCAACGCTCCAGCGAAAGCCTGCAGCAGCCCGCGCTCGACCAAGGTGTCGGCGTCCACCACCACCAGTGCATCGAGCTGCTCCTGCGGCGCCACCAGGCGCTCGAAGGCATGCTCCAGCGCATAGCCCTTGCCACGCAGGGTGGCGTGCTGGCGCTCGATCACCTGAGCGCCGGCCTCCTGCGCCAAATGCGCGGTGGCGTCGCTGCAGTTGTCCGCCACCACCACGACGCGAAAGCGCTCGGCTGGATAGTCCACCTGTTTGAGGCTGGCCACCGTTTTGGCGATCTGCGCCGCCTCGTTGTGGGCCGGCACCACGAAGGCGAAACGCGCCTGCGTGCCCAGGTATTTCTGCCGACTGCGGACGCTCACTAGGCTGAGGCAGGCCAAGTAGAGCCAAAACGGCAGCACGAGGCAGGCCAGCACCAACGACGTCCACCCCAGGGCGGTGACCAAAGAGTAGCTCATGACGTCTCCTGTGCGGGCGGCCGCAGGGCGGCAAGCAGCGGCGGCGGGGCCTCTTTGGCGACCGGCGGCAAATAGGCGGGCGGGGGCGGCGCTTTGGGCAGCGGCGGCGGCACCTCGTAGGCGCCGACCTGCACCGCCAACGAGGCACACAGGCCCAGGCTGGAGGTAACCACCAGGCTGCCCATCCAACTCATCAGCCCCATGTCGCCGAAACACTGCGACGACCAGGCGATGACCGCCGACAGCGCCGTCATGCCCATCACCGCTTGACGTGAGGTCTGGGCCTTGCGCACCAGGCGGGCCGCAAAAAACACCCCCACCACCAAAAACATCCAGAAGAGCGTAAAGCCGACGACGCCGCCGACCCCCCAAAACCACAGGACGCTGTTGTGCGGGACGTAGCGATAGGCTTCGAAAATCTTGCTGATGTCGAAGGCTTTGACCTTTTCGAGGTACTCGTGGCCAAAGCCACTGCCGATCAGGGGGTTCTGGCGCATCGTTTCAAGCAGGTTGAAGTTTTCGATGTCGCGCGTGGCGCTCGAAGTATCTTTCTGCATGATCACCGACTTGAGGCTCTGCACCGGCTTGGCCCAGGCCCCCTGGGCACTCCAGCCCGCGGCGAGATAGAGCAGCGCCACCGGCGTCAGGCTGCGCAGGGTTTGGTGGACGCGGCGGACAAAAGGCGGGTTGGCCGCCAGGTAGCTGAAGAAAAAGCCCATGGCCACCGCCACAAAGGCGATGCGACGGTTGTTCAGCACCACCCCCAGCCCCACCAGCGGCACCACCCCGACGGTGATCAGGTAATGGCGCAGGCTGGGGCGCTGGTAGACGCTGACGATGCAGACGACGATGGCCACCGCCGCCAAGATCGAGTCGGAGTGGGTGGTGACGTACGATCCGTCGCCCGATTCACCGCCGCTGCTGCCGCCGCGAAAGATCGTGGCCCAATAATAGATGCACTCGAGGGCCCGCAGCATCGCCACCGACAGGTATGTGGTCAGCAGCACCGGGATGTCGCCGCGGCGCTTGAAGCTGTAGGCGAAAAACATGGTCATAAACGGCATGAAAAACATCGTGTGCATCTGCAGGACGGAGTAGGTGATCTTGCCGCCGCGGGCCATGCCGTAGGCCTCCATCGCCAAGAGTGAGGCCATCGACACCAAACAGGCCTGCATCATCGGCACCGCGGCGCTGGCGCGCCTCTGGCCATCGACCGGATGGGCGAAGAGCATCCGTAGGCTGACGATGACCACGAGCAGCAACATCAGGGTCTCGAGGCCGTTGGTCTTGAGCCCCGGGACGTGGAAGGTCTTCGACACCGTCTCGTAGAGTGCCGTGCCCGGGATCAGCAGCGGCGACTTGTACAGGTTGCGGCCCGGCCGCTCGGTAGGGTTGTCGCAGAGCAGGGCGACGAACAGCAGGGCGTGGGCGATGCCGCGCATCGGCAGGGTCCACAGGGCCCACAGCGCCAGGGCGGCGACGATGGGCACCATCCCGAACACGAGGTTGTCGGTGGCCGCCATCACCCCCAAACAGAGGCATAGGGCCGCAAACAGCGCTGACGTGGGCCCCCGCATCGGTCTACAGCTCGTCGACTTCGCCCAGCAGCTTGAGTTTCAAATAGCGCTCGATCTGCCAAGCCTCGAGAACTTTTTCGCTGCGCAGATCGGCGAGGACCGAAAAGAGCAGGCCCAAAAACAAGGCGACCATCAGGCCCCCGACGCCCAGCAGCACCAAGTTGGGCTTGACATACTTTTTCGGCATGACCGGCTGCTTGGTGACCAGGTAGCGGTAGGAAAAGGCGACGTTTGCCGATTCGCTCTCGATGTGGGCGTTTTTGAGGCGCTGCAGCAGGTCGTCGTGGGTATCCTCGAGCTTTTTGATCTCCTCGAGCACCGCGGCGATTTCAGGATCTTTGTCGATTTGGCCGAAAAGCTCGTCAGAGACCGGCACGCGCATCAGATCGGCGTCGTCGCCAGGGTTGCTCGCCCCCGCTTCCTGAGTTTTCGGCGCGGCGCTGTCGCGCGCCGCTGCCGGCATGACGCTAAGCTGGGTGTTCAGGCGGGCAATTTCCTGCAGCGCCTGGCCCTGCTCGGGCGGCGCCTGCTTGGCCTCTTCGACCTTGCGGGCCTGCTCCAGGTAGTCGGGGTGCTGCGGCCCGAGCGACTCGCGCAGGTGGGTCAGCTCGTCCTGCTCTTTTTTGAGGCGCGCGTCCTGATTGCGTTTGAGGCTGGAGACCAGCTGCTGCTTCTCGCTCAGGGCGCGGCGCAGCTCGTCGCCGACCGGATCGGCCTGCGAGGCTCCCAGCGGCTTACGAATGGCGATGACCCGCGTGCGTCGGCCGCGGTGGCTGCCGCGGTTGTTGCCGCGGGCGTCAAACTCGCGCTCTTTGGCGTCGACGATCTTCTGCATGTGCTCGACGCGGTTCTCGATGCTGGTGCGTGACGCCTCGACGTTGCGCTTGAGGATCGTCACGGTCGCGAGGATCTCGCTGAGCTCCATGTCGTGGCGGATCTTCAAAAAACGCGCCAGGGCTGCCTCGGCGAGCTTCATGGCGATCTCGGCGTCGGGCCATTCGACGTCCATCGAAACGACCTCGTCGATGACCGTGGCGACCAGCCGGTCGTCCAGCAGCTTGAGGAAGGCTTCTTTTTTGTCTATTAGCAGCGGCGTCATCCCCACCTTGCCGAGAAAAAAATCCTTCCACTTCATCAGGGCGCTGCGGTTTTTGTCCCAGGTTTCCTCGAGGCTGATGTCGTCCATCAGGTTGGCAAGGTTGTCGCGACTTTTAATCAGTTCTACCGCCCCGAGGGTCGGATTGTCGGCCGATTGGGGGATGGAGCGGTCCGGATGCACCAGGGCCGCCATCACGCTGCTGCGATGGGTGAGGACCCGGACGCTGACCTTGTAGACCCGCGGCAGCAGCAAACAGAGCAGCGCAACGACGACGCCGGCAGCCAACAGGGTGCTGAATACCAGGCGCTTGTGGCGCCCGATGGCGTGCTGCACGAAGCCCAAGGACTGTCCCAGCCCTTTGAGGTCGAGGATGGGGTCCTCGTCGATGGGGCTCAGTTCGACGGTGGGGCGCGGATCGGCCACGTTCACTCTCGCTGGCGTCGCCAAAAGGACGCCCGTTGCTTACTTGAGGTGAGGGTAGATCACCAAGGCGGCAAACACATAAAAAACGTTGTACACCGCCACCCACCGCACAGCTCGGCGTAGGCCGCGGCGCGGGTTGCGGTCGCGGGCACAGTAGATGGGCGCATACATGCCCATCATGATGTTGGAGAGCAAAATGAGCTTGGCCATCGGCAGATCACTTCAAGTCGTACGCACCGCGAACGCCAACGTAGGCGTACATGTCGCGCAGCTGGGTATAAGGCACCGTGGCGCTCGGCTGAATCCACCGATTGAGGTAGTAGAGGCCGCCAGTAAAGGCCAGCCAGCGCACGTACTGATAGCTTACCTCGGTGCTGACGACGAGCACGTTTTTGTCGCGCTGCTTGGGAATGTCGCGCCAGCGGCGGCCAGTGAAGTAGGCCTGGCTGTAGTCACGCAGCTGCACCCGGCCGCTGAACTTGCGCGAGAAATTGTTGTTTAGCGTCGCCCCAAAGGTCGCCCGCGGCGCGATGGTGCCGTAAATGATGTCGTAGTAGGGCTGCTCGGTCAGCTCCAGGGCGAGGACCAGATGTGGCAGGTTGATGGCCGCGAAGGTGTGCTCCCAGGTCAAAGACCCGGTGATCAGGTAGTCGGGCTTGAGGTAGATCCCCACGAACGGGTTGGTCCAAAATTTAAACACCCCCAGGCGAGCCCGCCACTTGTCGGTGCGCGACACCTGCCCCTCATGGTTGAGGGACGGCCACAGGCTCAAGTAGGTGCCGGTGGCCGGGTACTGCACCAGGGTACCCAGCAGCTGCAGGGCCGTCGCATGCCGCGGCGAGCTGCGGTAGGCCAGCAGCCAGTCGGAGTCGAGGCGGTTTTGGCTCTGCAGCGCCGGGATCGTGCTGACGGAGGCGCCGGCCAAAAAGCTGGCGCCGCCAGAGGGCGGCGTGCCAATTTTGGTCGCCGTCTGGGTCGCGGTCACCTTCCAGCGCTTGTTCAGCGGCCGCGCCAGCCGCAGAAAGCCGGTGGCACTGAAAAAGTCGAGGGCGGCGCTGCCGCCGGCCGCCGGCGAGCCAGCAAACTGGTTGAGGGCTAGGCCCGCCTGGCCAAAATCGAGGCCGCCGACCGAGACGTTGGTGCCCACGGTCAACAGCCAGCTCGCGTCGGTCCCCTGTACCAGGTTGAGGTTGACGCCGTGAAAGATGGAGGCCGGCGCCGCAGCAAGCACGTCGTAGAAGATGCGCGGCTGATAGCCGACGGTAAATTTGAGCCGCCGACGGTTGAGCTCCAGGCTCAGCCCCGGGGTGATCACGGTGCTGAAGGTGGCAGCCGGTCCGCTGTTGGCCGCGCCACCGAGGCTGGCCAAGGGGGCCGCATCGGGGCCCGTGATGAAAGGTGACTGGGTGTAGCCGCCGCGCATCTGCGCGTCGACGCTCAGCTTTAGATCGGAGCGGGGGGCCTTGGGGCCCTCCGCCTCGGCCGACGCAGCCGGCGCAGACGCCAACGCAAGCAGCAGACGCAATAAGAGGGGGCTCATCGCCGCCGTCCTATTCGATCACCACGATGTCGCCTTCACGCATTTGAAAGAGGACGCCCCGGCCGTCGACGCGCGAGAGCTTGTCGTAGGTGAAGCGGATCCGCTTGAGCTCGGGAAGCTTGCGGATCACGAAGATGCGGTCGCGGTCGGCGTTTTCGCTCAGGCCGCCTGCTGCGGCGATGGCCTGCAGCACCGTCGTCGGCCCCACCAACGGGTAGCTGCCACTGGTTTTAATCTCCCCAACCACTGAAAAGGTGGGGGTGGCCGATTCGCGAATGGAGACCGTCACCTTGGGATCCACCACCAGGCCGTCGAGGCGATGCTGGATCTGCGAGGCGGCGCCGCTGGGGGTCAGGCCCCCCACCGCCACGTCGCCGATGAGCGGCAGGGTCACCTGGCCGTCGCTGCGCACCCGCATGTCGCCAGAGAGCTTGGACTGGTTCCACACCAAGATGGAGACGCTGTCGCCGGCACTGATGCGATAGGGCTCGGGGACCAGCGCCGCGGGCGGCAGCTCATCGACCCAGACGAAGGGCAAAGCATGTGCACAGGCGCCAAAAGAGCCGACAACCAAGCAAGCGAGCAGGATCGAAACAAAACGCCTCATCGATGATGTCCTCAACGTGAACGGGGGACCGCGCCATCCCGGCGTCGCTGCCGGTATTGCACGACCATGCGGCGAAGCTCGCCTACCGGTAGCGTACCTAGCATCGCCGCCAGGCTCAAGTAGGCAACGCTCTCCAAGAGGATGCGCCATGGCCCCAGAGCAAGGGTGAGGTGGTGGAGCAGCACGACGAGGGCGGCGTTGAGGGCTGTGAGGCCCAGGGTGCGCCAAAGCAGCCTGTCCACCGCCGCCTTCCCCAGCAACCACATGTTGATCCCCACCGTCAGCAGCTCGGTGAGGGTGGTGGCCAAGGCCGACATGGCGCCGGCGCGGCCGGGGATCCCCGTGCGCACGCCGTAGATGATGAGGGGCGTGTTGAGCAGCGGGTTGAGCACGACGTTGAACAAGGAGATGCGGGTCAGGGTCCAGTTGCGCCCCTGCTGGATCAGGTGCAACGCCAGCAGGGTGGCCAGGTACGTCAGCGGAAACATCGGCGCGATGATCCGCAGGCTCTCGGCGGCTGGGGCGTACTGCTTGCCGAAGGCCAACGCGGCGACGAACTCGGCGTGGAGCATGAAGATCAGCGCCAGCCAGGTCACCACCACGATGATCAACCGGCCGGTGCTGCGCATCAGCTCGTCCATGGCTGCCTCGGACTTTTTGTACAGCCGCGCCGCCATGGGCATGACCACCGCCTGCAACACCGGCACGAACATGCCGGCAAAGGAGGCCAGGGTCATCGTGCTGCCGTACCAGCCCACCTCCTGGTTGGTGCTCCAGTGCTCCAGCAGGATGATGTTGACGTAGGCGTAGATCTGTAGGGCGACGTTGTTGACGAAATAAGGAAAGCTGCGGCGGACGACGTCGGCGGTGGCGGCCACCTGCACCCGCCAGCTCAGCTTGAGTTTGGCCTGCACCACCCAGAGCAAATAGCCGCTCTTGAGGGCCTCGGAGACCAAGAAGCTGCAGGCCACCCAGCGGGTCGACTGGCCAGCCCACAGGCCGACGGCGATGCCCACGCCCCAAACCAGCTTGGAAACGACGTTCATCGCCGAAATTTCGTTGAAGCGCCCCACCGCCTGCAGCAGCGCGGTGGAGGTGCTGTTGTCCACGAAGGCGACGCGGCCGAGGCCAAAGAGAAACACCAGGTGCCAGATCAGCGGCGGTTTGTCGGCGCCGTACAGCCACGCGGCCATGGCACCAAAGAGCAACAGCGACAGCCCTAGGCGCAGGGCCAAAAAGCCGCCGTAGAAGTCGCTGGCGTGCGCCGGACGGGTGGCCACTTCTTTGCGAATGTAGGTGTCCACCCCCAGCGCCGCGAAGCTTAGGGCAGTGGCGGCAAAGGCGTCGGCGTAGTTGAGCTGGCCGAAGAGCTCCGGCCCCAAATAGCGCGGCACGAACAGCCGCACCACCACCGCCACCAAGATGCTGCCGAGCACCGACAAACCCAGCTTCACGGCGTTGGCGACGGCGGCGGAGACTTCGTGTGCGGGGGCCTCGGCGACGACGTCGTGCTCGACCGCGGCGGCATGGTTTTGCATATCGACCGGGTCCTCCGCCGCCGGCGGCGGCGCCTGCGGCGGCATCAGCTGGCGCCGCGACCGGCCAAAACGGCCGGAAACGTCTGCAGGATGAGCTGCAGGTCAACGGCGAAGCTCCAGTTGTCGACGTAGCGCAAGTCGAGGCGCATCCAGTCCTCGAAGCCGATGGAGTTGCGGCCCCCGACCTGCCAATAGCAGGTCAGGCCCGGGCGCACCGAGAGGCGGCGGCGCTGCCAGGCCTTGTACTGGGCCACCTCTTTGAGCACCGCCGGGCGGGGTCCCACCGTCGCCATGTCGCCGCGCAGGATGTTGATCAGCTGCGGCAGCTCGTCGATGCTGTATTTGCGAATGAAACGGCCGATCGAGGTGATGCGGGGGTCGTCCTGCATCTTGAACACCGGGCCGGTCTGCTCATTCTGCGCCATGAGCTTTTCTTTGAGTTCCTCGGCGTTGATGACCATCGAGCGAAACTTGAGCAGGTCGAATCCGGCGCCGTGCAGGCCCACGCGGCGCTGCTTGAAGAGCACCGGCCCAGAAGAGGAGAACTTGATTGCCCAGGCGACCCCCAAGAGCAGCGGCGACAAAACGGCCAGGGCGCAGGTCGAGGCTAGGATGTCGAAGAGGCGCTTGCAGCCCACCTGAAAGGGTTTGTAGAGGCTTTGCATGTAGTGCAGGTAGCCATCGCGCGCCGCCACCGACGACAACAGGTGGGCGCGCTCGAAGTGCAGCGAGTGCAGCGGCAGCGCGAAGGGCATGCCGACGCGCTCGCAGGTGGAGACCACCTCCTGCATCTCGTAGCCGTGCTCGGTAACCCGCCCGGCGACGTAAACCTCAGAGACGGCCTGCTCGCTAAGCACCTCGAGCAGGCGCTCGCTGCTGCCGAGCACCGCCGGCACCTCCGGCCCCAACGCAGCAGGCTGGTTCTCCAGTGCCAAGAAGCCCACCACCCGGCAGCGCTGCTCGATCGGCGCCTGCGTCAGGCTCTCGTAGGTGCTCAGCCCCAGGTGGCCGGAGCCCACCACCAGTACGTCCTGCATCGGCTTGGCGAAGCGCGACAGGGGCTTGAAGATCAGCAGGCGCCCGACCGCGCCGGTGAGAAACAAGAGGGCGAAGAAGTCCTTGGCGGCCAGCGCGTCGCGGGCCGCGGCGACGGTGCCGGTGAAGAGGGAGACGACGCCGGTGGTCACCCCCGCGGCGATGGCCCGCAAAACGAGGTTGTCCAGCAGGCTGCGGGGGGTCACTGGGTTGTACAGGCGCATCAACGCGGCGGCGACGGTCCACGCCGCGGTGGCAAAGGCAAAGAGCGTCAGCGCGCGGCTGCTGCGGTGCTCGGTGGGCAGGTGGGTGCAAACGGCAATGCACAGCAGCGTCAGGC